>DATABU010000691.1:0-5643 GCA_036259415.1 Longimicrobiaceae bacterium | reverse complement strand
GCGGCCGCCGGCCCCAGGAACCTGCCGGAGCGCCCGGCTACTGGCAACCGCAGCCGCCGCCGGAGGTCGCCTCGGGGCCGCAGCACGAGGACTTCTCCGAGGGCTCGCAGCACACCTCCTGCTTCGCGGTGGAGCAGCAGGTCGATGCGGTCCCGGCCGCCTGCGGCTGCACGGACCCGGTGAGGATGCGCCGGGTCTCCTCCAGCAGGTCCCGGCTCGGGGTCTGGGTCTGGGTCGTCATCTCGGTCTCCTGTGAGTGAAGCGTGTCGTCCCCTTCGTACAGGTAGACGTGCCGCCCCCGGAAAGGACGCAGCGCCTCGGCCCCGCGGTCCGCGCGCCGCATGGCGAGCCCGGCCGCGGCCAGCGCCCCCCCGAGCAGCCAGAGGACGGCCCCGTAGCCACCCCCGGCGGAGCGCGCGAGGCTGGCCCCCACCGGCGCCGCGGCCCGCGCGAGGGCCAGGAAGAGGGCGAGCACGCCGCTGATCCGGCCGTACTCCCGGGGCCCGAAGAGGTCCGCCACGATCCCGGCCCGGGCGGGGGTGCTCGCGCCGTCTCCCGCTCCGAACAGGACGGCGAATACCCACACGCCCGCGCTCCCCGGGAGCCCGGCGAGGGCGAGGAGCCCCACCAGCTGCACCCCGAAGACGGCGATGGTGGCCACGGGGGTGGTCCAGCGCTCCGCCAGCGGCGTGAGCAGCAGCCGCCCGGGGAGCTTCGCCAGCCCCAGCGCGGCCATCGCGGCACCCGCGAGGCCGAGCCCGTGGCCGCGCTGCAGGAGGAGCGGGACGAGGTGGACGGTGACGGCGAAGTTGGCCAGGGTGGAGAGGAAGAAGGCCGCGGTGAGCCAGCGGAAGCTGCGGCTGCGGACCGCGGCGCGCGCGGGGACCCACGGCTCCGGGGCGGGGGCCGCGCCGGGCGTCTCCGGCGGCGGCGCTCCGTCCACCTCCAGGCCGAGGTCGGCCGGCCGCCTGCGCAGCAGCACCGCGTGCGGCGCCACCGTGAGCACCGCCAGGAGGACCGCCAGCCATAGGACCGCACTCCGCCAGCCGCGCTCCACCACGAGCCAGGTGGTGAGCGGCACGAAGATGGTGCTAGCCAGCCCCGCGGCCAGGGTGACGGCGGTCAGCGCGCGGCCGCGGTGCCTGCGGAACCAGGCCGCCACCACGGCGAAAGCGGGCTCGTACAGGACCGCCGCCATGCACGCGCCGAGGCCGAGCCACACCGCGTACAGCGCGGCCGGGTCCTCCACGCGCGACCAGGCGGCCACCAGGAGGGCCGCGCCGGCCGAACCGAGCGTCATCACCGCGCGCGGGCCGTAGCGGTCCACCCAGCGGCCTACGGGGACGGCGCACACGCCGGCCGCCAGCGCGGCGAGCGAGAACGCCCCGGTCAGGGTCGCCTGCGGCCACCCCAGCTCCGCCTGCATGGGCGTGAGCACCACCGGGAACGCGTAGGTGAGCACGCCGTACGACACCGTCTCCGTCAGGGCGAGCGCGCCCACCAGCACCCACCCGTAGTAGAGGCGCCCCCGGAGGGGCGCCCCCGCGGGCCCGGTCACCCGCAGCCGCACCCCCCGCCCGCGCCGGCGAGGGCGGCGCCGGCCGGCTCCGGGGCGGTGGAGCAGCAGGCGGAGCCCCCCACCAGGTCGCTGGAGCAGACGCCGGTCTCCGGGAGCGCCAGCTCCACCGCGCGCGCCCCCTCCAGGTCCCCCGCCAGGGCGCAGGCCACGGAGCGGACCTGCTCGTAGCCGGTCAGCAGCAGGAACGTGGGGGCGCGGCCGTAGCTCTTCATCCCCACCACGTAGAAGTCCGGCTCGGGGTGCGCCAGCTCCTGGTACCCGTGCGGGTACACGGTCCCGCAGCTGTGCACGTTCGGATCGATGAGCGGCGCCAGGCGGACCGGGCTCTCCAGCGCCGGGTCCAGCGCGAGCCGGACCTCCCGGAGCATGCCGAGGTCCGGGCGGAACCCCGTGGCGACCACGATCTCGTCCACGGGGCCGAGCGTCCGCAGTCCGTCGCTCGCCAGGACTCCGTCGCCGGTCGGGAGCAGGCTGGTGGTGCGGAAGCCGGTCACCATCTCGACCACCCCGAGGTCCACCAGCTGGCGCAGCCTGGAGCCCAGGCTGCCGCGGGCGGGGAGCGCGTCCCTGCCGCCGCCGCCGAAGAGCAGGCCCGGCTCCTGCCGCCGGACGGCCCAGGTGATCTCCGTCCCGGGCTCCTCCGTCGTGAGCCACGCCAGGTCGAGCAGGGCGTTGAAGGCGGAGTGCCCGCTCCCCACCACCAGCGTGCGCCGGCCCGCGTACCGGGAGCGCTCGCGCCCCAGGACGTCCGGGATCCCGTAGAAGACCTGCTCCCCCTGCCCGGCCTCCCCGTGGACCGGGAGCCCGCCGGCCCCCAGCGGGTTGGGCGAGGTGTACGTCCCGGAGGCGTCGACGACGGCCCGGGCCAGGATCCGGACCTCCTCGCCGGTCCTCCCGCGGCAGAGCAGCTCGAACGGCGCCTCCTCCCGCCCGGCGGACTTCACCTTGTCGAAGCCCTGCCGCGACACGGCGACCACGCGGTGCCCGTAGCGCACGTGGGGGGCGATCGCCGGGTGCGCCGCCAGCGGCTCCAGGAAGGTCTCCACGAACTCCGCCCCCGTGGGGAGCGCCTCCTCGTCGGGCATGCTCCACCCGCGCGCCTCCAGCATCCGCCGCGACACGGGGTCCACCAGGTACTTCCACGGCGAGAAGACCCGGACGTGGCCCCAGGCGCGGATGCTGGACCCGGCGGACGGTCCCGCTTCCAGCACCAGCGGGGTCAGCCCCTTCTCCACCAGGTGCGCCGCCGCCACGAGCCCGATCGGTCCCGCCCCGATCACTGCCACCGGCAGGTCGTGGTCGTCAGGGTGAGTCATGGTCCCTTCTCCTTGGTCCGTTCCGGTGATCGCCCTGCGGCCGAGCGCGAGCCGCATGGCCCTGTGCCGCGTGTCACCCTGGTGGACGGGACCGGGACGAAAAGGACGCAGGCTCGGCAGGTCCGGCGCTCCCGGCGGCAGACCGGCGGTGCCGGGCGGGTCGCACGCGCGGGGCGGGGAGGATATCTTTGCGGCGCCCCCGAATCCGACATCCGAATGATCGCACTGCTGATGGCCGGCGCCCTCGCCTGCGCGCCGGCCTGCCCGCTTTCCGCCGACACCGTTCCCGCGCCCGCCGTGTACGACGGGGCTCGCGGCCGGCTCGACGTCCACGTCCCCCGGGTGGAGGAGCCCGGCGTGCGGGTGGACGGCAGGCTGGACGAGCCCGCGTGGCGGAGCGCCGCCGTGCTCACCGGCTTCACGCAGTCCACCCCGGCGGAGGGGATGGCCGCGCGGGAGCGGACGGAGGCGCTGGTGTTCTACACGCCGCGCGAGCTGTTCATCGGCATCCGCGCGCACGCGTCGGACCCGTCGCGCATCCGCAGCACCCTGGCCGAGCGCGACCAGATCACGGCCGACGACCACGTCCGCATCCTCCTGGACACCTTCCACGACCGGCGCCGCGCCTTCGCGCTCTACGTCAACCCGCTGGGCATCCAGCAGGACGGGACGTTCTCCGACGGAGAGTTCGACGGCTACAGCTTCAGCCCCGACTTCCTCTTCGACTCCCGCGGACGGCTCACCGGGGAGGGGTACGAGGTGGAGATCCGCGTCCCCCTGCGCTCGCTGAAGTTCCCGTCCGGCGCCACGCAGACCTGGGGGCTGAACGT
This sequence comes from Longimicrobiaceae bacterium, assembly GCA_036259415.1. GTDB lineage: Bacteria > Gemmatimonadota > Gemmatimonadetes > Longimicrobiales > Longimicrobiaceae > JAFAYN01. The sequence continues at coordinate 1,918 of DATABU010000691.1, read as the reverse complement.
CATCCGCGTGATCCCCGCCGCGGGGGCGGAGGAGAGCTGGGCGCCGCGCTCGCGCAACCAGCCGGCGGAGCTGGCGCAGAGCGGGACCCTCTCCGGCATCCACGGGCTGCGGCCGGGGCGCCTGGTGGAGGTGAACCCCACCTTCACGGCGCGCCGCGAGGGCACCACCGGGGAGGACGGGTTCCGCAGCGGGCCCACGGAGCCGGACCTGGGGGTGAACCTGAAGTACGGGATCACCAGCGAGCTGACGCTGGACGCCACCGTGAACCCGGACTTCAGCACGGTGGAGGCGGACGCCGACCAGATCACGGTGAACGAGCGCTTCGCACTCTCGCTGGAGGAGAAGCGGCCGTTCTTCCTGGAGGGCGCGGACCTCTTCAACACGCCGGAGGCGCTCGTCTACACGCGCTCCATTGTGGCCCCGGCGGCCGGCGCGCGGGTCACGGGGAAGGTGGGCGCGCTGAACCTGGCCTGGCTGGGCGCCCTGGACGACGCCCCGCGCGACGCTCCCGCCGCCTTCGCTCCGGAGCCCGCGCGGGCCCTGGTGCAGGTCGCGCGGCTGCGGCGCGACGTGGGCCGGGGCTCCACCGTCGGGCTGCTGGCCACCAGCCGCGAGGTGGGCCGCGCCTTCAACCGCGTGGCGGCGGCGGACGCGCGCATCCGCTTCGGGCAGGTGTACATGCTGGGCGGGCAGGTCGGCGGCAGCTGGACCCGCGCGTGGCAGCCGGACGAGGCGGGGGCGGACTCCGCCGGCCCCGCGCACGGCCGCGTGGCCGTGGCGCTGGACGACCGGGCGGCCCACGTCGGCCAGGTGTACCTGGACCGCACGGCGCGGCGCTGGGGCTTCATCCACACCCTGCGCGACGTGCCGGCGGACTTCGAGACGCAGACGGGCTTCGTGAGGCGCACCGGGATCACGGAGCTGTCCGGCCGCAACCGCTTCTCCTGGTACGGCGCGCCCGGGGCCCGGGTGGAGCGCGTGGACTTCGTGCAGAGCGGCGGCCGCCTGTACGCGGGGCGGGAGCTCTGGCGCGGCGGCGGCGCGGTGGAGGGCGACGCCGGGGTGGGGCTGGAGGCGGAGCTGCGCGGGAACCACGAGGTGGAGCTGTCCGTCTCCCGCGGCTTCTACTCGCTGGACCCGGCGGACTACGCGGGCTACTCCGTTCCCGGCGCGGGCGGGGGCACGGAGGCCGGCGACGCGCTGGTGGGGCCGGACGCGCGGATGGGCGGGCTGAACGGCGTGTCGCTCAGCCTGGAGTCGTCGTACTTCAAGTGGATGGACGCGTCGTTCGAGGCGTCCGCCGGCGACGTGCCGATCTTCGCCGAGGGGACGCGGGGGCGTGAGCAGGCGCTGGAGGCGGCCGTGGCGCTGCGGCCCACGGCGGCGCTGCGGGTGGACGCCAGCCTGCGCCGCGTGCTGCTGCACCGCGCCCGCGACGGCTCGCGCTACTCCCGCGCGCTGGTGCCGCGGCTGCGGACGGAGTACCAGGTCACCCGCGCAGTCGCGGTGCGCGGGCTGGCGCAGTACGGGGTGGAGGAGGTGGACGTCCTCCGCGCGCCCGACGGGCGGCCGTACCTGCGGGGCGGGGAGCCGTTCCGCGTGCGCAGGGGGAACCGTCCCGCCTGGGACGCGCCGCAGCTGAACCCGCTGCGGCTCGACGTGCTGCTGAGCTGGCGTCCGTCGCCGGGCACGGTGGCGTTCCTGGGCTACGGCCGGGAGGTCCTGGACGACGAGGCGTTCCGGTTCGACGGCCTGGCGCCGAGGACGACGGGGCTGTTCCTCAAGCTCAGCTACCTGTTCCGGAACTGAACGCTTGGGTGAACGGCGGGGTTGGGCGTGCCCCCGGCTGCGCCGGGGTCGGGCTGCGGCTCCGTAGGGCACGGTACGACTGTGCCCAACGGAGGCGAGCCCCGGGAA
>DATABU010000690.1:0-4768 GCA_036259415.1 Longimicrobiaceae bacterium | reverse complement strand
GCCCTCCACCCCCCCGGCGCCTGAAGCCCGGCGCGTGCCCCGGCTCAGGACATCTCGGCCGGGACCGTGAACTCCCCCGGGAGCCCGGCGCCCTCGCCCTCCCGCCCGTGCACGACCTCGCCCCAGGCGGTGAAGACGTCGTGCATCCAGTCGAAGATGCTCCGCATGGAGCCCCGCAGCGCCTCGATGCGCGCCCGCCGCTCCTCGGCCGGGAGCACCAGGGCGTCCCGGACCCGCAGCGCGAAGTCCTCCGGAGCGTAGGGGTTGATCAGCGTCGCCTCGCGCATCTCCTCCGCCGCGCCGGTGAACTCCGAGAGCAGCAGAACCCCCCTCGCGTCGGTCTGGCTCGCCACGAACTCCTTGGCCACCAGGTTCATCCCGTCCTGGAGCGAGCCGACGATGCAGACGTCGGCCAGCCGGTACAGCACGGCCAGGCGCTCCGCGGGGAGCGACTGCTTGACGAGGTGGACGGGGCGCCACCCGTCCGTCCCGAAGCGGTCGTTGATCTCCCACACCTGCCGGTCCACCTTCTCCGCTAGCGTGTCGTACGCCTCGATGTCGCTGCGGCTGGGGACCGCCACCTGCACGTAGGTGAAGCGCTCCCGGAGCTCCGGGTAGCGCTCCCAGAGGAGCTCCAGCGCCTTGAGCTTCTCCGGGAGCCCCTTGGAATAGTCCAGCCTGTCCACGCCCACACCCAGCTGCCCGCCGCCCGGGAGGTAGCGCTGCCGGAGCCGCTGCATCTGCTCCTCCACCCCCGGCGCGGTGGCCGCGGCGCGGAACGCCTCCACGTCGATGGAGATGGGGAGCGCGCGGACGTGGCAGGCGTGTCCCTCCAGCATCGCCGTCCCCCGCTCCCGGTCCACCTCCGCCCCCACCAGCCGCTCCGCGCAGCGCAGGAAGTTGTCCGCGAAGTCCTGGAGGTGGAACCCCACCAGGTCGTTCGCCAGGAGCCCGCGGAGGAGGAAGGGCGCCTGGGGGGAGAGGCGGAAGATGTCGATGGGGGGCCAGGGGATGTGCCAGAAGTGCGCGAGCGTCAGGTCCGGCCGCTGGGCGCGGACGAAGAGCGGGACGAGCGCCAGGTGGTAGTCCTGCACCCAGACCGCCGCCCCGCCGCCGCGCGCCTCCTCCAGGGTGGCCTCCGCGAAGCGCCGGTTCACGCGCCGGTACCGCTCCCAGTAGCGCGAGCGCACCCGGGTCAGGTCCGGCCGCAGGTGGCAGAGCGGCCACAGGAACTGGTTGGAGAAGCCCAGGTAGTAGCGGTGGATGTCGTGCTGGGTGAGCCAGACGCGACGCAGCGTGTAGCTCGGGTCCTCCGGCGGCACGCGGACGCGGTGCTCCTTGTCCACCACCGCCGCGTCCGCCTCGCCGCTCCCCCACGCCACCCAGGTCCCCCCCAGCGCCTGGAGCAGCGGGTCCAGCGCCGAGGTCAGGCCGCCCGCCGGGCGCCTGACGTCGATCTCCCCCACCTCGTCCGACCAGCGGTGCTCGTAGGGCTCGCGGTTGGACACCACGACGAAGCGCCGCCCCGGGAAGGTGCGGCGGAACAGGGGCTCCAGCCCCTCGCCCGTGGGTCGCATGGGTCGCGGGTCGGGCGCGGTCAGGAGCGGAAGCGGCCGCGGCCGGCGTGGACGGCCTCCTGCACCGTGTCAGCCAGGCCGCCGCGCAGCTCCCCGATCCGGCGCGTGGCGGAGCGCCCCGCCCGCCCTGCCGCGCGGCGGATCTCCCGCTGCCGCCCCCGGTCCGGGAGGAGGATCAGGGCGAGCCCGGCCCCGAGCACCGCACCCGACAGCAGCCCGCTCGCGAGGTTGAAGCGTCTCGACTGGTCTTCGTAGTACATGGCGGCAGGAAGGAAGTGGGGTGGAGGTCGGACCGCGCCCGCCGCGGCAGCAACGGCCGTGCCATCCCCGGCGCTCAACGCGAGGCCAGTGCGCGCCTTGCGGGTGCCGCGCAGGGCCCTTTACATTACGATCTTCGCAAAGTGGCGACTCCCTGCGCCCGCCGGTCGAGCGGAGGCGCCGCGTTCCAGATCAGGAGGCATTCCGGCATGTCCGACTCGAGCAAGACAGTCCTGCTGGTCGAGGACAACGAAGACAATCGGACCGTCTACCGGACGATCCTGGAGCACTTCGGCTACGAGGTGATCGAGGCCCGGAACGGCGAGGACGGGATCCGGATGGCCCGGGAGGACCACCCCGACCTGATCCTGATGGACATCTCCATCCCGCTCATCGACGGGTGGGAGGCGACCAAGATCCTCAAGGGGGAGCCCGCCACCGCGGACATCCCCATCATCGCGCTCACCGCGCACGCCCTCGCCACCGACCGCGCCAAGGCGCAGGAGGTCGGGTGCGACGGGTACCTGGCCAAGCCGTGCGAGCCCCGCCGCGTCGTGGCCGAGGTGGAGAAGTTCATCGGCTCCGGCCGCGAGGTGCAGGCTTGACCGAAGGCGAGGCCCCCGACCCCGAGGAGACGCGGATCCTGGTGGTCGACGACCACCCGGACAACGTGGAGATCATCGATGCGCGCCTCTCCAGCCGCGGGTACCTGATCGAGACCGCGAGCAACGGGCAGGAGGCGCTCGCCAGGGTGCACGCGAACCCGCCGCACCTGATCCTCTGCGACGTCATGATGCCCGTGATGGACGGGTACGAGGTCTCGCGCCGTGTCAAGAACGACGAGACGCTCCCGTACATCCCCATCATCCTGGTCACCGCCCGCGACTCCACGGCGGACAAGGTGGAGGGGCTGGAGGCCGGCGCCGACGACTACCTCACCAAGCCCATCAACTTCCCGGAGCTGGAGGCGCGCGTCCGCTCCATGCTCCGCATCAAGCGGCTCCAGGACGAGCTGGACCTGAAGAACCGCGAGCTGGAGCGGGCCAACCAGGAGCTCGAGGTCGCCAACCGCAAGCTCCGCAAGCTCTCCATCACCGACGGGCTGACGGAGCTCTTCAACCACCGCCACGTCCACGAGCTCCTGCACGAGGAGTTCGAGCGCTCCCGCCGCTCCGGCGAGCCCATGGCCGTGGCGATGATCGATTTGGACCGCTTCAAGGCCGTGAACGACACCTACGGCCACCCCACCGGCGACGTCATCCTGTACGAGACGGCGCGGATCATCCGCGAGACCGCCCGCGAGATCGACATGGTGGGGCGCTACGGCGGGGAGGAGTTCATCGCCATCCTCCCCAACACCGACGAGGAGGATGCCGGGAAGTTCGCCGAGCGCGTGCGCCGCAGCGTGGAGGGCTACGTATTCCGCGACGAGGCGCACGAGGTGCGGATGACCGCCTCCTCCGGCGTCGCCTCCTTCCCCGGGCTCGACATCGACGCCCCGGAGACCCTCCTGAAGCGCGCGGACGCGGCGCTGTACGCGGCCAAGGAATCCGGCCGCAACCGCGTGGTCCGCTCGTCGGAGATGCCCGCCCCCGCATGACCCCGCCGGACGACTCCGCGGAGCGCGCCGCCCGCGCGGACGAGCTCCGCGAACAGATCGAGCGAGCCAACCACGAGTACTACGTACTCGACGCCCCCACCCTCTCCGACGCCGAGTTCGACCGCCTCTTCCGCGAGCTCCGGACCATCGAGGAGGCGCACCCCGAGCTCCGGACCCCGGACTCCCCGACGCTGCGCGTGGGCGCCGAGCCCGCCAGCCGGCTGGAGAAGACGGAGCACCTCGCTCCCATGCTCTCCCTGGACAACGCCTTCTCCCCCGAGGAGCTGCGCGCCTGGGAGACCCGCAACGCGCGCATCGCCGCCGAGGTCCGCGAGGCCGGCTACGACGTGGAGCCCAAGATCGACGGGCTGGCGGTGGCGCTCACCTACCGGAACGGCGTGCTGGAGAAGTGCGCCACGCGCGGCAACGGCACCATCGGCGAGGACGTCACCCGGAACCTGCGCACCATCCGCGAGATCCCGCTCCGGCTGCGGCAGGGCGGGGTCCCCGCCCCCTCGCTGATGGAGGTACGCGGGGAGGTGTACATGCCGCTCTCCGGCTTCGCGGAGATGAACGCCCGCCGCGCGGCCGAGGGGCACGCCACCTTCGCCAACCCGCGCAACGCCGCCGCGGGGGCGGTGCGCCAGCTGGACCCGTCCGTGACCGCCTCGCGTCCCCTGCGCTTCTTCGCCTACTCGGTGGAGCTGGACCCGCGGGGCGGCGAGACGCTCCCCGTGGCGACGCAGAGCGAGCTGCTGGACGCGCTGCGCGGCTGGGGCCTCCCGGTGAACCGGCTCGCCACGCACTGCGGCGACCTGGAGGGCGTGCTCCGCTGGGTCGGCGACTTCGAGACCCGGCGCGGCGAGCTGGACTACGAGGTGGACGGGGCCGTGGTCAAGGTGGAGCCGCTCCGGCTGCACGAGGAGCTGGGCGTGGTGGGCGGACGCGAGCCCCGCTGGGCCACCGCGTACAAGTACGCCCCGGACCTGGCCGAGACCACCCTGCTGGACATCGGCGTCAACGTGGGCCGGACCGGGGCGCTGAACCCCTTCGCGATCCTGGAGCCGGTGGAGGTCGGCGGCGTGACGGTCCGGCTGGCCACCCTCCACAACGAGGAGGACATCCAGCGCAAGGACATCCGCATCGGGGAGCGGGTGCTGATCAAGCGCGCGGGGGAGGTGATCCCGCAGGTGATCGGGCCCGTGGTCGCCGAGGGGGCGGAGCGCCCTGCACCGTTCGCGATGCCCGGTCACTGCCCCGTCTGCGGCACCCCGGTGGAGCGCCCCGCGGACGAGGTGATGATCTACTGCCCCAACAGCGCCTGCCCGGCGCG
>DATABU010000689.1:0-3686 GCA_036259415.1 Longimicrobiaceae bacterium | reverse complement strand
CCCCCGGCCAGTTCGCCTGGCCGGGGGGCTCGTCCATCTGCCGCCGTGCCGGTCTCCCCGATCTCCCGCCTGCGAGCGGGTCAGAGCCGGAACGAGATCCCGGCCCGCAGCAGGACCAGGTTGGAGGCACTGTAATCGATGTCCACCTCCGTCCCCGGACCGAAGAGGAACCCGTAGGCGGCCGCCTCGCGGGCGGCCAGCCGCTCCGTGTCCCAGAAGGTCAGGTAGTCCTCCAGCCCGAAGTGCAGCGCCAGCCGCGGCGACCCCAGCGTGGTGGCGGCGTGCACGCCCAGGTTCAGCGCCCAGTGGCTGCTCGCCCCGGAGAGGTCGGCGCCCAGGGCGTCGTCGTCGTGGTGGTCCATGCGCACCATTGCAGGGCCCGCCAGGACGTAGCCGGCCGGGCGGAAGCGGCGGTTGTCGCGGCTCGGCTCGGGGAGGCGGTAGGCCACGGCCACCCTGCCGAGCCAGGTGGCGGGGTTGTCCATGCGAAGGGGGATCACCGAGCCGTTGTCGCCCGAGACCAGGGCGATGGCGGTGCTGCCGGAGTCGGTGTAGCCCACCGAGCCGAGCAGGCTCACGGGGCCGCGCACTCGCGCCTGCACCTCGGCGCCCACCACCGCGCCGCCGCCGCGCTCCTCCTGGACGATGTACTGGGCGCCCTCCGGGGTGTAGAGGTAGGCGTCCCCCGAGTTGTACGGAACGCGCAGGCCCACGAACGGGGTCACGGCGAAGCGGGCGCTCGGGAGCTGTCCGGGGGGGACGGGTTCCTGCGCCGCGGCCGCGGCGGGGAGCGCCAGCAGTCCGGCGAGGGCGAGGACGCTTGTTCGCATGCTGTTCTCCTGGATGGCGGAGCCGGATGGGGGAGGTCGGACGGGCGGGGAGGGGCGCGTCCCGGAAGGAGTCACCGGGGCAGGAGCCGCTCCAGCGCCGCGGGGTCCAGCACGGTGGGCCCGCGGGGGAGGCGCGCGGGGTCGAAGCGCCCGACCAGCTCGTGCGCCGCCGCCTCCTCTCCGGGCGCGGCCAGCCCGCAGGTGGCGGCCAGCCACCCGGCCACCCGCGCCGGGGCGGCGCCGGCCTCGCGCAGCTCGGCCAGCGAGACGGCGCCGTGCCGCTTGGCGAGGCGCTCGCCGTCGGGGCCCAGCATCAGGGGGACGTGCAGCCAGGCAGGCTCCGGGAGGCCGAGCGCGCGGTAGAGGAGGAGCTGCCGGGCGGTGGAGGAGAGGAGGTCGGCGCCGCGGACCACGTGGGTGATCCGCATGGCGGCGTCGTCCACCACCACCGCCAGCTGGTAGGCGGCGACGCCGTCCTTGCGGCGCACCACGAAGTCGCCGGTCTCGGCCTCGGGGTCGAAGGCGACCCCGCCCAGCAGCAAATCGTGGAAGCGCACCTCGCCGGGGGGGACGCGGAAGCGGAGCGCCGCCGGGCGCCCCGCCCGCTCCGCGCCGGGGGGGCGCTCCCGGCAGCGGCCCCCGTAGCGCGGCCCCTCGTCGGCGGGGCCGTGGGGGGCGCTGGCCGCCGCGGCCACCTCCTTCCGCGAGCAGAAGCAGGGGTACACCCGCCCCGCCTCCTCCAGCCGCCGCAGCGCCTCCGCGAACCGCTCCGTCCGCTCCGACTGCACGTACGGGGCGCAGGGCCCGCCCACGTCCGGCCCCTCGTCCCAGTCCAACCCCAGCCAGCGAAGGTCGTCCAGCTGCGCCTCCATGTACCCGGGGCGCACCCGCCCCCGGTCCAGGTCCTCCACCCGCAGCACGAAACGCCCGCCCGCCCGCCTCGCGTGCAGCCACGCGAGCAGGGCAGTGCGGGCGTTCCCCAGGTGCAGGCGCCCCGTGGGGCTGGGCGCGAAGCGGCCGCGGACCAAGGCGGGCTACAGCCCCCCGAGCATGTCGTCCACGCGGGCCTGCAGCGAAGGCTTCGTGTCCCCCGCGAGGGCGCTCTCCAGCAGGTCGGCCAGCTCCTCTGCGAAGTCGTCCGGGAACTTCCGGCGCAGCCGCACTAGCGGCGCGAAGGCCAGGAGCACGGTGCGCTCCCCGTCCTCCTCCGCCTCGTCGCCGTCCGCGCCGCGCCAGGCGTCGGGGTCCGAGCTCCACGGCTCGGCGGGCCCCTCGCCGGCGTCCTCACCGTGCGCCTCCGCGCCCCCGGGGTCGCCCTGCACGGTGATGGAGAGTCCCACCATGGCGTGCACCTCGCCCGGGCCGTCCGGCTCCTCGGCCAGCAGCCCCAGGCGCACCGGGGCCAGCGTGGCCTCCTCCAGCACGGCCACGGTCTGGGGGGGGAGGATGGCGCGGAAGCTGGGACGCTCGTTCCCCGCCACGTAGAACGCCACCGGGATCAGCTCGGATTCCTCGTCCACCAGCCCCTCGGGGTCGGTCTCGCGGATCTCCAGCTCCACCGGCTCTTCCTTCAGGTAGACGTGCATCCTTCCTCGGGTCGCTGCTCGGGGTACGCCCCACCGCCGGCCCGGCTCCCGCGGGCCGTTTCGGCGATCATACACCCGCTTCCGCCGCACGATCCGCGGACGCGCCCGGGGGTGGCCGGGGGCTTGCAGATGCCGCCGGTTCACCCGAAGACGCGCGCCGCGTCCGCGCCTCCCGTCCCGCTGGAGCCCGACCCGGATGACCGAGCACCGGAGCGATCCTCCCCCTCCCGGCCTCCTGGAGGGGCTGGACGCCATCGTCTGGGAAGCGGACGCCCGGAGCGGCCGCTTCACCTACGTCAGCCCCGGCGCGGAGGCGATCCTGGGCTACCCCCTCGCGGAGTGGACCGCGTCGCCCGGATTCTGGGCGGAGCGCGTGGTCCACCCCGACGACCGGGAGCGGGCCGAGGCGGGGCGCGCCGCCGCCCTGCGCGGCGCCGCCGCCGAGACCGAGTACCGCGCGCGCACGGCGGACGGACGGGTGGTCTGGCTCATCGACCGGACGCACCCGGCGGAGGGCGGAGCGCGGCTTCGCGGGGTGACCACCGACGTCACCCGCCAGAAGGAGACGGAGGCGGCGCTCCGGGCGCGCGAGGCGCAGCTCGCGGGGGCGCAGCGGCTGGCGCGGCTGGGGAGCTGGGAGTGGGACGCCGAGGCCGACCGGGTGCGCTGGTCCGACGAGATGTACCACCTCTTCGGGATGGAGCCGGGGACGCCCGTGACGCTGGAGAGCTACCTGGAGCGCGTCTTCCCCGACGACCGCGAGCGGGTGCGGGCCACCGTGGAGGACGTGCTCCGCGGCGGGGAGGGGTACGCGCTGGAGCACCGGGTGGTGCGCGCCGACGGGGGCGTGCGCTGGCTCTCCGCCACCGGGGCGGTGGTCTCGCGCGAGCCCCCGCGGCTGGCCGGGACGGCGCTGGACGTGACGGAGCGCAGGGACGCGGAGGACAGGGAGCGGGAGCTGCTGCGCGCCTGGGCCGCCCGCGTGGAGGCGGAGGAGGCGGAGCGGCGCACCGCCTTCCTGGCGGACGCGGGCGCCGTGCTCGCCGCGTCGCTGGACTACGAGGCCACCCTGGAGAGCCTGGCCCGGCTGGCGGTACCACGGCCAGGCGGCGGACCGCGCTGTGCTCGTCCAGCACGTCCACCGCGCACCAGTCCGCCAGCCGGGGCACCGCCAGCCGGGCCAGGCTCTCCAGGGTGACCTCGTAGTCCAGCGACTCGGCGAGCACGGCGCCCGCGTCCGCCAGGAAGGCGGTGCGCCGCTCCGCCTCCT
>DATABU010000688.1:0-2391 GCA_036259415.1 Longimicrobiaceae bacterium | reverse complement strand
GTTGCCGCCCGGGCCCCGCCCGCCCTCCGCCCCCGCACCCGGGGCTACCTCGTCACCCGGACGTCGCCCTGAAGCAGCGTCATCGGCCCGAAGCTGGGCTGCCCCAGCGGGCCCGCGTCCACGCCCACCGTGCCGTCGAGCTGGTAGCGGACGGCGTTCCCGGTGACGGCGCGGCCCAGGGTGTTCGCCAGGCCGGGGAGGTCGGCGAAGCTGACGCTGATCTCCAGCGGCACCAGCGTCTCCTGGCCGGGCTGGAGCGGCACGCCCAGCGGGAAGTCCACGCGCGCTGCCTGCTGCCCCTCCAGCAGGAGCCCGCCGCGCAGGCTGGAGAGGGTGATCCCCAGCGGGTTCGGGTTGCCCACCCGGGCGTACAGGCGGATGGCCGCGCCGCCCAGGGGGCGTCCGGGCGCCGGGCCCAGCAGCCGCAGCTCCTCCGGGCGGTCCTCCGCCACCCGGAAGGTGGGCGGCTGGAGCACCTGCCCCAGGGTGGCGCACCCGGGGAGCAGGGCGAAGAGCAGCAGCAGCGCGCCGCGTCGAAGCATCGTCATCGGGTGTCTCCGTGCGTACAAGTGCGTGACCCGCAACCGGATGCGCCCCACCTTGCAACGCGTGTGCCCCCCCGGGCCGCGCCCGCGCGCCAGGGTGGCACGAACCCGTGCGGGGCTGGAATGGATAGTGCATCCGCAGTCGCCTCCCCCGGGGCTGCGGCCCGCACGGCGCGCAGGAGAACCGCGGAAACCCACCACCGCAAGGAGGGAAGGTTGGACACTCACACGACCGGTCAGGCGGGGAGCCGGACCCCCCCCACGTCCGAGATCCTGGACGGCCTCAACGACCTCCTCCAGCTCGACCACGACGCCATCGGCGCGTACGAGATCGCCATCGAGAAGCTCGAGGACCGCGACCACGCCGACCAGATCGCCGGCTTCAAGCGCGACCATGAGCGCCACATCCGCGACCTGAACGAGGCCATCGCCGGGCTGGGAGGCACGCCGAAGAACGAGCCCCACGCCACGGGTCCGTTCAAGCAGGCGCTGCAGAGCCTGGGCGGGCTCGGGGGCGACCGGGGGATCCTGATCGCCTGGCGCACCAACGAGCTGCAGGTGCGCACCAAGTACGACTCCTACGCGGCCAAGGCGAACTTCTGGGGGACGGAGCTGAAGCGCCTGGTGGACCGGAACGCGCTGGACGAGGAGCGCCACTACGAGTGGGTGACCCAGGCGCTGGAGCGGATGGGCGTGGGCACCGCGGAGGGGCTGGAGCAGGACGTCGCGACCCGGATGCGCGAGCGCAGCGCCGGACCCAGCACCCTGGACAGCGTGCGCGGCCGGGTCGGCGAGGTGGCGGGGCAGGCGCGCGAGCGCGCCGGCGCCGTGCCGGGACAGGTGCGGGAGGGGGTGGCCGGCGGGCTGGAGTCCGTCGCGAACCGCATCTCGCACCTGGTGGACCAGGAGCAGGGCGGGCGCGCCGCCGGAGTGGCCGGCGGGGTGGCGGGCGGCTTCGAGAGCACGGCCCGCTTCGTCCGCGAGGGGAACCTAGACGAACTGCGGCAGGACTTCGAGGCGCAGGTGCGCCGCAGCCCGGTGCAGACGCTGCTCGCGGTGGCGCTGGCGGGCTTCGTGGTCGGCCGGATCCTTCGCTAAGGGAGAGACCACATGGCAGAGATTCGCATGGACCGCGAGGGGACCACGACCCCGCAATCCGACGTCCACCGGCAGGAGAACCTGACCGCCGCGCCGGCGGACCGCCTCCCCTCCGGGCACGCCCTCCCCGGCGGCACGCCGAGCCTGAGGACCGACCCGAGCGCGGTGGCGGCGGACGACCCGCAGGCGGTGCGCGCCGAGATCGAGCAGACCCGCGAGCGGATGTCCGGGACCATCGACGAGATCGAGGAGGTGCTGGCCCGCAAGAAGGAGCAGATCCAGGACCGCCTGGACGTAATGTCCCCCGTCCGGGAGCGGCCGCTCCCCGCCGCGGGGATCGCCTTCGGCGCGGGGCTGGTGCTGGGGCTGCTCACCGGCGGCGACGACGACGACCACGACGAGCGGGAGCACCGCTCCCGGTCGCGCGCGCTGCACGCGTCGGTGGGGATGGCCGCTGCCGCGGCCGCGGACGACGCGGAGTGGCAGGAGCGCGCCGAGCTCTGGGAGAACCGCGCGCGGCGCCTGCTGCGGGTGGCCCGCGAGCAGGAGGAGCAGATCCGCGACCTGCAGGAGCGCTACGGGAGCCTGTACACCCGCGACGTGGAGCTGCGCGGCTGGGAGAACGACGAGGAGGCCGCGGGCGAGCTTTCGTCCAGCATCGGCAGCCTGCGCGACAACGTGCTGCACGGGCTCACCGGCTTCCTGACCGACGCCTTCCGCCAGATGGGCGGGTCGGGCTCGTCGTCCC
>DATABU010000687.1:0-16617 GCA_036259415.1 Longimicrobiaceae bacterium | reverse complement strand
GGCCCCCCCCTCTCCCGCATCATCCTCCGCTCCGGCTCAGAAGGTCCAGCGCAGGCCGAACTGGATCTGGTAGCGCGAATCGAAGAAGGTGGTGTACGGCAGTTCCGCGTGGCGGACCCCGTTCTCGTCCGTCGTCGTCCGCCCGGCGTACCGGAACTTGGGCGCCGAGGTCGGGTCGTTGGGGTTCACGCGGTTGTCGAAGTCCAGCGCGAACACGTCGCTGAACTGGATCCCCTGCTGCAGGCCCCAGTCGCTGTTCAGCAGGTTGGGGAGGTTGAAGATGTTCAGCTCCGCCTGCAGACGGCTCCCCCGCAGCTGGATGGGCTGCATGATGCGCGCGTCCAGGCGGTTCTGCCAGGGGGCCCGGCAGGTGTAGCGCTCCAGGATGCCGCCGCGCGCGTTCTGGAGGCACGACTCCATCCCGATCAGCTCCTCGAACAGGCGCCGGTCGTCCGCCGAGGTGAAGTTCACCTCGCTGATGTCGTTCGGGACGTAGATCAGGTCGTTGTAGCGGTTGGTCACGCCGGACCCCGGGTAACCGTCGCCGTTCACGTCGCCCTGGTAGATGTAGTAGTAGTTCCGCCCCGACTGGCCGATGTACACCGCGCTGAGCTCCGTGCCCAGGCGCCCCGGGATGCTGTAGGTCCCGACCAGCGTCACCTTGTGGGGCCGCTCGAAGGAGGACGGCGCCAGCGAGAAGTCGTTGATCTGCTCGCCGATGGGGTGCAGGCCGACGTTCGAGGTCGCGGTGCTCGACCCGAAGCTGCCCGGGTCGCGCGAGCGGTTCCAGGTGTACGCCGCACGGACGTCCAGGTTCTCGCCGAAGGTGCGGGCGAGCTCGCCCACCAGCGTGTACGCGTAGCCCGCCGTGAGGCGGTCGAGCTCCACCACCTGCCGGAAGCGGTCGTCGATGCGCACCGGGTTGAACGCGAAGCTGGCGTCGTTCTGCGGCGTCCCGTAGATGGTGCGGTTGCCGATCCCCTGCATGGCGGAGGCAGGCACCGTCTGCGGCCCTTGCAGGTTGATCTCACGCGAGATGGTGCGGTCGATCCCCTTGCTGTAGATGAACTCGAAGGTGCCGGTCAGCCCCAGCGGGAGCTCCTGATCCACGCCGAGCGACGCCTTCAGCTCCTGCGGGAAGCGGTAGTCCGGGCTCAGCGAGTTCACCGACACCACGCCCGCCGAGGGGCCGGCGCCGCAGGTGGTCGGCCCCTGCTGCGCCGTCTGCGAGTTGTAAACGGGCGCGTTCGCGCCGCTGCAGGTGATCTGCGCGAAGTCGACGCCCGTGTTGCTGAAGGCGTTCGACAGCCACACGTACGGAGGGCGGCCGCTGAACATCCCGACGCCGCCGCGGAGCTGCGTGCGGAGCGAAGCGTCGTTCTGCCAGTTGAACCCTACGCGCGGCGAGATCAGCGGCTTTCCGGAGGGGGTCTCCGAGTTGTCGCGCCCGAACGCCTGCACGAAGGTGGGGTTCTGCTCGGGGTCGTCCAGCATGATGGGGACGTCCACCCGCAGGCCCGCCGTGATGTTCAGGTTGTCGCTGACCGTCCACTCGTCCTGCAGGTAGCCGCCGGGCTGGAACACCGCGAACTCGGCCACCGGGTTCTCGCGGAGCGGCACGTTGCGCGTGAAGCGGTTCACGCGGCCGTTGCGGAAGTCCGCCACGCTGTTGAACGCGTACGTGCCGATGTAGTTCTGGATGAACGCGTTGCGGAAGTCGAAGTACTCCGCGTTCACGCCGAAGGTCAGGCGGTGCGCGCCGCGGTTCCAGGTCAGGTTATTGGTGACCTGGAACATGTCCTGGTCCAGCTCGTTGTACTGGCGGCTGAACTCCGCCCCGAGCCGCACCGTGCGCCGGGGCTGCGCCACCCCGTTGATGGTATCGTTGACCGTGATCTCCAACGCCGGGTAGAAGGTCTCCGGCGAGGGGCGGTCGGTGATGCGCTGGAAGTTGACCAGCAGCTCGTTGGTCAGGTCCGTCCCGAAGTCCGAGAAGAGCTGCAGCACCGTCGAGTTGACGTCGGTCTTGTAGAAGTAGTTGTACGAGCTGAAGTCGAAGTTGCTCCCGCCGCGCGAGGGGCCGGCGTCGTCACGCTTCGGCGCGTAGTTGTGCCGGAGCACCAGGCGGTTGCTGTCGTTGATCCGGTAGTCCAGGCGCCCGAAGAGGTTGCCGAGGCGGACCTCCTCGGTGAACGGGTCCGCGTTCCCCGGGGTGATGCCGTAGCCCTGGGCGATGCTCGCGATCTCGTCCAGCGTCTGCGTCCGGATGCCGATGGAGTTCGGGTCGTTGCGCCCGAACGCGCCGGGCGTCTCGCGGGTCTCCAGCTCGCCCGAGAAGAAGAAGAACAGGCGGTCGCGGAGAATGGGCCCGCCGAGCGTCGCGCCGAACTGCTGGTTGGTGAAGGCGCGCGGCGGCGCGAACGACTGCCCGTAGCCGCGGAGCGTGTCGCCGCGGACGAAGTTCTCGTTCCGGTAGTTGACGAACGCCGAGCCGCTGAAGCGGTTGGTCCCGCTCTTGGTGACGGCGTTGATCAGGCCGCCGGTGAAGCCGGCCTGGCGCACGTCGAAAGGCGTCACCAGCACCTGGAACTGCTCGATCGCGTCCAGCGGGATCGGCTTCGCGGCCGTGCCCTGGCCGCCGGGCGTGCCGCTGGAGCCCAGGCCGAAGATGTCGCTGGTGGTGGCGCCGTCGATCTGGATGTTGTTGAACCGGTTGTTCGCGCCGCCCACGGAGGGCGTCTCGCTGCTGCCGGTGACGTGCGGCGAGAGCCGCGCCACCTCGGTGAAGTTGCGGCTGAGCGTCGGGGTCGTCTCCAGCGTCTCCTCGCCGACCACGGTGGCCGCGCCGGTACGCGAGCGGCTGATGACGGGGTTGTTCTCGGCCGTGACGGTCAGCCCCTCCAGGGCCACCACCTGCTCGGCGAGCTGGAAGTCGACGGTCGCCGTCTGGTTCAGCACCAGGCGGATGGGCCCGCGCGCCTGCGCGCCGAAGCCCGCGCCGCTGGCGGTCACGCTGTACGGACCGCCGGGGAGGAGGTTCGGGACGAAGTACCGGCCGTCCTGGCCGGTGGTGGCGGTCCGGGAGAACCCGGTCGCGGTGTTCCGGACGGTCACCTCGGCACCCGCCACGGGCTGGCCGTTGGCCGTCACCGTGCCGCCGAGGGCGGCCGTGGTCACGCCCTGGGCGGCGAGCACCCCTGGCAACGCGAGGCCGAGCACCACGGTCCAGATCACCTGGACCAGGGTCCGCACACGTTGTTTCATCATGTGTTTCTCGGTTGAAGAAGGAGGGGGGACATCCTGCGTTCCCCGATGCGCCTGGAGGATAGCGACCGTGGACACCGCGGGATAGGCGGCAATGTAACACGTCGGTCACGAGGAGAAAAGGAGACGGTGACGCAGCCGCGCCCCGTCCACGGAAACGGCTTCGGGGCCGGCCCGGAGGTCCCGGACCGGCCCCGAAGCGGCTGCCTTCCGGCCGCGCTACCGCGACATCAGGAACTGGAGCACGTCGGAGCGCGTCACGATCCCCACCACCCGCGACCCGTCGCGCACCAGCACCGCCGGCGTCTGCCGCGAGAGCATCTTGGACACCCCGTCCACCGGCTGCGAGGCGGCGATCACCGGGAACGGCTCGTCCATCACCTCGCCCACCGTGGCGTCCAGGAAGCGGCTGCTCTCCAGCCCGCGGGTCACCAGGTCGTACTCGGTGACGCTCCCCACGCAGCTGTCGCCGTCCATCACCGGGAGCTGCGACACGTCGTGCAGCTTCATCAGCCCCAGCGCCTGCCGCACCAGCGCCCCCGGCGTGGTGCTGACGACCTCGGCGGGGCCGCTGCGGCGCTCCAGCAGCGTGCCGATGCGCACGTGGTCGGGCTCCAGGAGCTGGTTCTCCCGCATCCACTCGTCGTTGTAGAGCTTGGAGAGGTACCGCTCCCCCGTGTCGCAGAGGAAGGTCACCACGCAGGCGTCCGGGTCGTCCAGCTCCCGGGCGAGGTCGAGCGCCGCGTGCGTGATGAGGCCCGCCGAGCCGCCGACGAACAGCCCCTCCTCCCGGGTCAGGCGCCGGGCCATGGCGAACGAGTCGCGGTCGCTGACGGTCACGTAGTCGTCGATCACGCTCATGTCCAGTGTCCCGGGCAGCTTGTCCTGGCCGATCCCCTCCACCTTGTAAGGAGCGCCCCCCACCTTCGCTTCTCCCCCCGTGCGCCAGCTCTCGGCGAGGATCGAGCCCTGCGGGTCGGCGGCCACGATGCGCACCGCGGGGTTCCGCTCCTTGAGGTAGCGCCCCACCCCGCTGACGGTCCCGCCCGTGCCGGCCGCCGCGACGAAGTGGGTGATCCGCCCCTCCGTCTGCTCCCAGAGCTCGGGCCCCGTGGTCGCGTAGTGGGCCTGGGGGTTGGCCATGTTGTAGAACTGGTTCGCGAGCACCGCGTTGGGGGTCTCCTCCGCGATCCGCTTCGCCATCATCACGTAGTTGTCCGGGTGGTCGGGCGCCACCGCGGTGGGGGTGATGATGACCTCCGCCCCGAACGCCTTCAGGAGCCGCACCTTCTCCTGGCTCATCTTGTCCGGCATGGTGAAGATGCAGCGGTAGCCCTTGATGGCCGCGGCGATGGCGAGGCCGACGCCGGTGTTCCCGCTGGTCCCCTCGACGAGGGTCCCGCCGGGCTTCAGCGCACCGCTCCGCTCCGCCGCCTCGACGATGGGGAGCCCGATGCGGTCCTTCACCGAGCCGCCGGGGTTCATGAACTCGGCCTTGCCGTAGACGGGGGTGCGGATCCCGGCGGCCACCCGGTTGAGGCGGATCAGCGGGGTCCACCCGATCGTCTGGAGGACGTCGTCGTACGGCTTCAGGTTCCGGGGCATTGTGCGCAGTGTGGATGGGAAGACGTTCAGGGCGCGGCGGTCTCCGCGGGGGCGGCGCCCTCCTCCGCCATGCGGAACTGCACCGGGAGGAGGACCCAGGCGCCCACCGGCTCCTCGCCCCGGCGCGCGGGCTCGAAGCGGAGCTGCCGCGCCCCCTCCGCCGCCGCCTGGTCGAAGGCCGAGTGGCGGCTGGTGCGCTCCACCAGCACCGAGTCCACGGTCCCCCCGGCGGTGACGAAGAGCCGCAGCACGGTCTCCCCCTCCACCCCGGCGTCCCAGAGCTCCTCCGGGTACTGGAACTCGGAGGCGGAGAGCTGCCGCGGAGGCGTCTCGGGAAGGGGCTCCTGCTCGCACCCCGCGGCGAGCGCGAGGCCGGCGAGCAGCGGGAGGCAGAGGGGGCGAATGGGCTTCATGGCATCCGTCGCGCGGTCAGGCCCGCGCGGAGTCGACCAGCTCGGCCAGGAGCACCAGCGCCTGGACCGGGGTCAGGTTGTGCACGTCCGTGCCGCGGAGCCGCTGCACGAGCGGGTGCGGCGGCGCGTCGAAGAGGGCCAGCTGCACCCCGGGTGCCGGCGGCCTGGAGCCGTTCCCGTTGCCGCGGGGGCCGGGGTGCGCGTGCGCGCCCTCCAGCTCCGCCAGCACCTCGCGGGCCCGCTCCACCACCTCGCGGGGGAGCCCGGCCAGGCGGGCGACCTCCACGCCGTACGAGCGGTCGGCGCCGCCGGGGAGGAGCCTGCGCAGGAAGACGATCTCCTCCCCGCACTCGCGCACGGCCACGTTGAAGTTTACCACCCCGGGGAGACGCTCGGAAAGCCGGGTCAGCTCGTGGTAGTGGGTGGCGAACACCGTCTTGGCGCCCACCCGGTCGTGCAGGTGCTCCGTGGTGGCCGTGGCGACGGAGAGCCCGTCCCAGGTGGAGGTGCCCCGGCCGATCTCGTCCAGGAGCACCAGCGAGCGCTCGGTGGCGCCGTGCAGGATGGCGGCGGTCTCGCTCATCTCCACCATGAAGGTGGACTGCCCCCGCACCAGGTTGTCGGAGGCGCCCACCCGGGTGAAGATGCGGTCCACGATCCCCACCCGCGCCGAGCGGGCCGGGACCCAGGAGCCCACCTGCGCCAGCAGCGCGATGAGCCCCACCTGGCGGAGCACGGTGCTCTTGCCGGCCATGTTGGGGCCGGTGAGGACCATCACCCGCGCGTCGCGGTCCAGCCGCACGTCGTTGGGGATGAACTCCTCGCGCGGCATCATGGTCTCCACCACCGGGTGCCGCCCGCCCTCGATCTCAAGCGCGTAGCCGTCGTCCACCTCGGGGCGCACGTAGTCGCGCCGGACGGCGGCCTCCGCCAGCCCGGCGAGCACGTCCAGCGCGGCCACCCGCTCCGCCGCCCCCTGGATGCGCGCGACCTCCGCCGCCACGCGCGCCCGCAGCTCCCCGAAGAGGCGCAGCTCCAGCGCGGCGATGCGCTCCTCGGCGCCGAGCACCTTCTCCTCCCACTCCTTGAGCTCGGGGGTGAAGTAGCGCTCGGCGTTGGCGAGCGTCTGCTTGCGGTGGTAGTCGGCGGGGACGCGGTCCAGGTTGGCGCGCGTGACTTCCAGGTAGTAGCCGAACACCTGGTTGAAGCCCACCTTGAGCGAGCCGATCCCCGTCCGCTCGCGCTCGCGCGCCTGGAGCCGGGCGATCCACTCCACCGCCCCGTCGCGCGCCGCCCGCAGCTCGTCCAGCTCCGCGTCGTACCCCTCCCGGATGTACCCCGGGTCGGCCAGCGAGGCCGGGGCGTCCGGGTGCACCGCCGCGGCGACCGCCTCGCGCACGTCGTCCAGCGGGTCCAGCCCGTCGCGCAGCTCCGCCAGGAGCGCGCTCGCCGCCCCCGCCAGCGCCTCGCGCACCGCGGGGAGGCGCCCCAGCGACGCGGCCAGCGCCAGCATCTCCCGCGGCGCCACCCGCCCGGTCGCCACCTTGGCGGCCAGGCGCTCCAGGTCCCGGATCTCGCCCAGCGCGGCCCGCAGCGCGCCGCGGCGCTCCCCGTCGCCCACCAGCTCCCCCACGGCGTCCAGCCGGGCGCGGATGGGCTCCGGGCGCACCAGCGGCGAGACGATCCAGCGCCGCAGCAGGCGCCCGCCCATGGGGGTGAGCGCCTCGTCCAGCACCCGCAGCAGCGTCCCCTCGGTCCCGCTGCCGCGTAGCGTCTCCAGGATCTCCAGGTTGCGGCGGGTCATCTCGTCCAGCGCCATCACCTCGCCGGGCCGCTCCACGCGCGGCGGGCGCAGGTGCTCGATCCCCCCCGGCTGCACCTCGCCCAGGTAGGCGAGGAGGGCGCCGCACGCCCCCACCAGGTCGCCGTCCCCCGGCTCCACCCCGAACCCCTCCAGCCCCAGCACCCGGAAGCGCCGCGCCACCTCGTCGCGTCCCGTCTCGGCGTCGAATAGCCAGTCGCTCCGGTAGGTGCGGGTGACCCCCTCCGCGCCGGGGAGCGGGAAGATCTCCCACGAGCGCGGGAGGAGCACCTCGGAGGGGTCGATTCGCCCCAGCTCCGCGGCCACCTCCGCCCACGCGACGCGGCGCAGCACCAGCTCCCCGGTGGACAGGTCCGCGCAGGCAAGCCCCAGCGTGGCGGCGCCCTGCGTCTCGCCGGCCAGCGCCACCAGGAAGTTGTTGCGGCGCGCGTCCAGGAGCGCGTCCGAGAACACCGCCCCGGGGGTCACCATCTCGGTCACGGCCCGGCGGACGATCCCCTTCGCCTCCTTCGGGTCCTCCACCTGCTCGCAGATGGCGACGCGTCGGCCCAGGGCCACCAGCCGCTGGAGGTAGTTGTCCAGGGCGTGCGCCGGGACGCCGGCCAGGGGGGCGCGGGAGGCGCCGTTGTTGCGCGAGGTGAGGGTGAGGTCCAGGAGGCGGGAGCCCTCTTCGGCGTCCTCGTTGAACATCTCGTAGAAGTCCCCGACGCGGAAGAAGACGATGGCGTCGGGGTGGCGGGACTTCACCTCCCGCCACTGCTGCATCAGGGGGGTGTCGGCCGTGGTGCTCATCCGTCGCGGCGGGGGGAGGCGGCCGGACGGGCTTCCATCTCGTGGCGCGGCATCGATGGAGGGGCGCGGGGCGGTGCTCTCGGGACGGCGGAAGGTAGCCAGGGGGGCGGTGCGGGGCAACCGTGTGGCGGGTTCCGTGGGGTCTGGTTCCCCCGGCGGGGGCCGCTCCGGAGCTGGACGATACTGCCGTCCGTCTCCTGCGCGGGCTGCGGGAGCCCCGGGAAACTGCCCCCGGGTCTCCCTCCGCCGGGGTGAGCCTCGCCCAACGGCCGGCGAGTCTCCCCCCGTACATCGTGATGTGGGTACGACTGGAACTGCCGGACCGCTGGCTCAGGCGGCGTCCAGCAGGCGGCGGCAGGCCCGCTCGCACTCACGGCAGGCTTCGGCGCAGACGCGGCAGTGATCGTGCATCTCCGCGTGCTTCTCGCACTCCTCCCCGCAGGCGCGGCACGCCTCGGCGCACGCCTGCAGCTGGGCGCGCAGCACGGCGGCCTCCGTCTCGGTCTGCCGGGCGACGAGGCGGCCGGTCGCGCCGCAGACGTCCGCGCAGTCCAGGTTCAGGCGGATGCAGCGGACCAGCTCCGCCAGCATCGGCTCGCCCAGGCAGGCGTCGGCGCAGGAGGTGCACGTCTGCTCGCAGTCGAAGCAGGCGTGCACGCAGTCGGCCAGGGCGGCGCGGTCGAGCGAGGAGGGTCGGGGGTGCGTCTCCAGCATCTTCGGGGCGTGGTGCATCTTCGGCCTCCTCCGGTCGGGGAGTGGGTGCCCCGCGACGGCGGCGGCCCGATCCGCGCCCCGCCGGGGGGCGGTGGGCCGGACCGGGCCGCAAGATGCCTGCCTTTCCCCGCCGGCGCGCTTCAGGCGGCGCTCTCCCGCGGCGGGCGGAGCGCCATCAGGCGGAGGAGGAGCTCCTCCATGGCCTGGCGGTCGGAGAGCGAGGCCGACTTGAGCAGCCGGTCGGTGCGCAGCAGCTCGGTGAGCGCGGCGTCCACCTCGGGGAGGGTCCAGCGCCTGGCCTGGGGCGCCACCTTGCGGGCGAGCCACTTCTGGTACGGCTTCAGCTCGCGCTCCAGCGCCCCCTGCCCCCCCGCGCACACCAGCGCCACGCGCAGGAGCTGCTGCGCCATCCCGATCACCAGCCCCACCCCGCTCTCCCCGCCCTCCAGCAGCGTGGGGAGGACGCGCAGCGCCTCGCCCAGGCGCCGCTCCCCGATCAGGTCGAACCAGGCCCAGCGGTCGAAGCGCGGCACGGCTACGCCCACCGCCCGCACGTCGTCGGCGGTGATCCGGCCGCGGTCCTGCACGTAGCCGGCGAGCTTCGCCAGCTCCGATGTCAGCGTCCCCAGGCTGGTGCCCACCGCGGAGACCAGGG
Source organism: Longimicrobiaceae bacterium (assembly GCA_036259415.1). Taxonomy (GTDB): domain Bacteria; phylum Gemmatimonadota; class Gemmatimonadetes; order Longimicrobiales; family Longimicrobiaceae; genus JAFAYN01. The sequence goes on along the minus strand of DATABU010000687.1, from coordinate 7,352 downwards.
CGCCCGCGGCGTCGGGCTCCAGCTCCACCCCGTGCGCCGAGCGGGCGCGCTCCATCAGCCACCCGGGGGCGTCCAGCGGCTCCAGCGCGGGGAACTCCACCGAGGTGGCCCGCTTCTGCAGCTCGGTGTAGAACTTCGCCTTGGAGCCCGACGGGATGGCGGCGGAGAGGACCAGGACCAGCCCCTCCGGGGGCGCCTTGGCCGCGGCCTCCACCACCTCGCGCGCCTTCACCGAGAGCCCCTGGGCGGCGCGCACGACGACGACGCGCCGCTCCGCCATCATGGGCGGGGTGGCGACGAGCGAGGCCAGCGCGTCGGCGGCGACGTCGGGGCCGGCGACCTGGTCGTAGTTGAAGTCGCGGGTGGCGGGGTCCAGGTGCCGCTCCACCACGCGGGCGACGGCCTCCTCGCGGAGGTATTCCTCCTCCCCGTGGAAGAAGTACACACCGCCCCCCGCGCGGTCGCGCAGGGAGCGGAGCAGGGCGTCCTGGGTGATCTCGGGCACGGCTCGGGCGGGGTCGGCGGGTTCCGGGGGAGCCCCCGCCGGCCGCCGGCGTCAGTTCGCCGGCAGCGCGTTGAAGGCCACGGGGCTGCTCAGGGCGACCCCGACGGGATTGTAGCGGAACAGCAGGTGGTTGTCACGGTCCGCGGGCGCGTCCGGGTGCAGCATCGAGGCGTGCGCCAGGAGCGGCCCGGCCATGAGCAGCGGCGGCAGCTCGGCGCCGGGAGCGCGTGCGGCCACCGCCGGGAGCTCGAAGATCCCGGTCGCGGGGCGGAGCGCCGGGATCCACGCGGCGAGCGCCAGGGCGGCCGCGATGGAGAGCACGGCCGGGGTCGGCGCCCCGGACGCGGACCGGCCCGGCGCCCGCATCTCCTCCTCTACGTGGAAGAGGCGGTGCTGCAGCCTGGCCGCGAAGTCCTCCGAGGGCTCCAGCTCCGGGAGGCCGCGGAAGATCCCCGCCCCCTGCTCGACCACCCGGTCGTAGCGGGCGCAGGAGGCGCAGGCCGCCAGGTGCGCCTCGAACGCCCGGTGCTCGCCCGGGGCCAGCAGGCCGTCCCGGAAGTCCGAGTACTCGTCGAGGAAGCGTGCGCAGTCCACCATGGCTCGTGTCGCTTGGAAACGCTGGGATTCCGAGAGGCGGCCCCGCGTGCCGGGCCGTCGGACCGCTCCCTTCTACGCGGGAACGGTTGGGGTGTTCCGTCGCGGCGGGCGGCGATGCGGCGGGGACGTGTCCCCCCGACACGCTCGCGCAGCCACGCCGGGCCGTCCAGGACCGGCGCGGCGCTTCGACCCGCCGTGTTCCCGGACGGCTCGCCGCCGCAGGCGTGCGTCCCGTCGCAAACCCGTGGAAGCCCCTCCCCGCGCGGCCTAGACTCGGCCCCGGACGTACGATCGTGGGCGGGAGAGGCTCGACCGCCCCACCGATCGCACCTGGACACGGAGGCATCATGCTGCGCACGCTCCTCATCCCCCTGGCCGTGGCGTCGGCGGTCTCGTCCTTCCCCCTCGCGGCGCAGCGGCTCTCGCTGGGCGGCCCCGGCGCGGGTCCGGAGCCGCCGGGCGCCGTCGAAGAAGTGCGGACGGTCGCGGAGGGCTTCTACGACGCGGTGATGCGGCGCGACGGCGCCGCCGTCGTGAAGCACCTGGCGGAGGACGTATCGGCCGCCCTCCCCGAGGGGACCTACGCGGGCCGGCAGAGCGTGGCGAGCCACTGGCTTCCGCTCGCCTCGGAGTACGCCGCGAACGGAGGCATGACGCGGAACGGCCTGGCGCTCGACGGCGAGGTGGTGCGGGAGACGGGGACCTACGCGCGGCTCGTCGAGAGCGGGATCTGCGAATGGGAGTTCCCGGAGCCGAAGACGGAACGGCAGGCGCGGGAGCGGCTCTTCTGCCGGCCCGGGGAGCGCACCCCCGCCCGCTTCCTCGAACGAGGGCGCTACGCGGTCACCTGGAAGCGCTCGGCAGACGGGGCCTGGAAGGTGGGGCACATCGAGCTGACCGGTCCGCTGCCGTAGCGGGCCTCCGCCTCCCGGCCCCCGGGGGCCGGCTCGCCCGTCGAGCACCGGGAGCGCTACTATTCCCGGGACGACGGCCGCGCACCCGGGTGGACGATGCTCCAGACTCGAACCCTTCCCCTGTACCGGACCTTCCAGGTCGGCAGCTGGCTGCTCTTCGGAGCCGCCATGTCGGTGGGCCGCATCGGCGAGCTCGCGTTCGGCGAGGTCGTGGCGCTGGACTGGAGCCTCGCCGTGCTGGGCTTCGGCACCACGCTGGTCCTGGGCACCCTCTACCGGGGGGTCCGGGTGAGCCAGACCTCCCTGGCGCGGATCATGGGAGTGAGCCTGCTCGCCTCGTACGTTGGCGGGCTCGCCTGGACCTGGGTCTACCACGGCTTCCTGGCGACCGCCGGCCCCGCGCTCGCGTCCAGGCTCGGGGGGGACCCGGCGCAGGTCGAGTACCACGGGCCGCTGCTGGACGACACGGTCTACCGCGCGATCATCCTCCTCTCCTGGAGCATGGTGTACTTCGGCATCCGGTACTTCCAGGCGCTGCAGGAGGAGCGGGAGCGGCGGCTCCGGGCGGAGGTGCAGGCGCAGCGCGCGCAGCTCCGGGCGCTGCGCTACCAGCTCAACCCGCACTTCCTCTTCAACACGATGAACGCCATCTCGACCCTGGTGGGAGAGGAGCGGAACCGGGAGGCGAGGAGCATGATCGCGCGGCTCAGCGCGTTCCTGCGCTCTACGCTGGAGGGGATCGACGCGCCGGTGATCCCGCTGGCCGAGGAGGTCGAGTTCGTGCGCCGCTACCTGGAGATCGAACAGGCCCGCTTCGGGGACCGGCTGCGGGTGCGCGTGGACGTCGCGGACGACCTGCTCTCCGCGCCCGTCCCGGCGCTCGTCCTCCAGCCGCTGGTGGAGAACGCCGTCCGGCACGCGGTCGCCCCCCGCGAGGACGGCGCGCTCGTCGTGATCGGGGCGCGGCGCGTCCGCGGCGACCTCCTGCTCAGCGTCGCCGACGACGGCCCGGGCCTCGCCGCGGGCGGCGACGGCGCCGGAACGGGGATCGGCCTGGCGAACACCCGGGAGCGCCTGCGCGAGCTGTACGGCCCCGGGGGGGCGCTGACCCTGGAGGTTCCGGCGAGCGGTGGCGTCCGGGCCGTGATCCGCATCCCGCTGGACGAGAGTCCACGGCGGGACGGCCGCGGGGCGGAGGCCGTCCGGCGATGATCCGCGCGCTGATCGTGGACGACGAGCCGCTCGCGCGGCGCGGGATCCGGCTCTGCCTCGGCCGGGCGGGCGACGTGGAGGTGGTCGGGGAGTGCGGCTCGGGTCGCGAGGCGGTCCGCGCCATCGAGGATCTCGCCCCCGACCTCGTGTTCCTGGACGTGCAGATGCCCGGCCTCGACGGCTTCGGCGTCGTCGAGGCGGTCGGGCCCGACCGGATGCCCCCGGTCGTCTTCGTCACCGCGTACGACCAGCACGCGATCCGCGCCTTCGACGCGCAGGCGCTCGACTACCTGCTGAAGCCCATCGACGACGACCGCTTCGACCGGGCGCTGGAGCGCGCGCGGCGCTCCCTCGCCGAGCGACGCGAGCTGAACCTGGGCCGGCGGCTCACCGCGGCCATGGCGGAGCTGGGCGTGGCGGAGGTCGCGCGGCCCGCCGGCGAGGCCCGGCGGCACGCGGGGCGCTTCCTGGTCAAGAAGGCGGGACGCGTGGTGCTGGTGGGCGCGGACGAGATCGACTGGGTGGAGGCCGCCGGGGACTACGTGCGGCTCCACGCGGGACGGGAGTCGCACCTCCTGCGCGAGACGATGGCGCGCATGGAGGAGCAGCTCGACCCGGAGCGGTTCGTCCGGATCCATCGCTCCACCATCGTGAACGTGCAGCGGATCCGTGAGCTGCAGCCGTACTTCAACCGCGACCACGTCGTGATCCTGCTGGACGGGACCAGGCTGAGGCTCAGCCGCAGCTACGTGGAGCGGCTGGAGGAGCGGTTCGGGGGGCGGCTGTAGCGGATCCGAGCACATCCCGCCGTTCGGACGATCTCCCTCACAGCGTTGCACCCCCCACCCGCCATGACCATCTTGAACGGTGCCGCTCTTCCTCCGCTCCCCTCCGGAGGCCGTCGCTGCACGAGCGCCTGATCCGAAGCCGAGCCGCCGGACGTGCCACCGGGAGAGACGCACGCGGCTCGCGAGGCGGGCGGTGAACCTCGTAGGAGGCTGGCCATGAAACACCTCGACCGACGCACCTTCCTGGGCCGTCTCGCCGCAGCCGCAGGCGGAGCACTCGCCGCTCCCGCGTCCGCGGCGGCGCTCGACGCCCGCGCGCCCGCTGTCTCCCGGCGGGGGGGGCGGGGGCGGCCCAACGTCGTCTTCATGATGGCCGACGACCTCGGCTACGGAGACCTCAGCGGTTACGGCCGTGCCGACTACGGGACGCCGGTGCTCGACCGGCTGGCCGTCGAGGGGATGCGGTTCACCCACGCCTACTCGGCCGCGCCGATGTGCACGCCCACGCGCGTCGGCTTCATGACGGGTCGCTACCCCGCGCGTCATCCTGTGGGCCTGCGCGAGCCGCTGACGGGTGGCGACGAGGACCGGGGGCTGGGACTGGAGGCCGCGCATCCCACCGTCTCTTCCCTGCTCAAGGGCGCCGGCTACACCAACGCGCTCTTCGGGAAGTGGCACCTCGGGCTCGTCCCCGATTGCCACCCCCGGCGGCACGGGTTCGACGAGTTCTTCGGTCCGCTGAGTGGCGCGGTCGACCACGTCTCGCACACCTCCTGGGGCGAGCTGGACCTCTGGGAGAACGAACGGCCGGTGCGCGCCGAGGGCTACCTGCAGGACCTGGTCATCGACCGGGCGGTCGCCTTCATCCGCAAGCGCCCGGAGCCGTTCTTCCTCAGCATACAGGGCACGGCCCCGCACTGGCCCTGGCAGCGGCGGGGCGACCCGCCGGTCGGTGTCGAGCTCAACACGGGTCCCGGCGACCGCTTCCCGGACATGGTCCGCATCCTGGACGAGGGCGTTGGACGGGTGCTCGGCGCACTGGCGGAGGCGGGCATCGCAGAGCGCACGCTCGTCGTCTTCACCAGCGACAACGGCGGCGAGCGCTACTCGAGCATGGGTGGCCTGGCGGGTCGCAAGGGCTCCACGTGGGAGGGCGGGATCCGCGTTCCCGCCTTCGCCCGGTGGCCGGGCGTGATCCCCGCCGGCGTCACCAGCGCCCAGGCGTTCACGACGCTCGACCTGGCCGCGACGATCCTTTCGGCGGCGGAGGCGGCCCCCGCCTCGACGCACCCGCTCGACGGCATCGACCTGCTGCCGCTCCTGACCGGAGGCGAGCCGCCGCGCGATCGCACCCTGTTCTGGCGGATGGCGCAACGTGCCCAGCAGGGTGCGGTCCGCCGCGGCACCTGGAAGTACCACCGCGACCAGGAGGGCGAGAGGCTCTTCGACCTCGTGCTGGACCCGGGAGAGCGCAGAGACCGGAAGAACGAGGAGCGGGAGCGGTTCGCGGAGCTGCGCTCGGCCTACGACGCCTGGGACGCGGAGATGCTGCCGCCGCTGGCGCGCGGCCACGGGGGTTAGGAGCACCCACTGCGACCGGCTGTAGTCTGCTGCTCCGAACAGCAGGAGGGGGATCCCGCATCGGGATCCCCCTCCACTGCCCCGCGCCCCCTCTCCGCACTCCGGCGCGAAGGCCGCGGAAACCCGCACGAACACCTCAATCCAGCATAGGCGCGATGATCTGGGCGAAGTTGTTCCGGGCGCGGTTCAGCCGGCTCTTCACCGTGCCGAGGTTGCACTTGGTGATGTCCGCGATCTCCTCGTAGGTCTTCCCCTCCATCTCGCGGAGGATGAACACCGTGCGGTGGTGCTCCGGCAGCTCCGATACCGCGGACTCCACCATGCGCCGCAGGTGGCGCTTCCGGAACAGGTCGTCCGGCCGGTAGGTGTTGTCCTCCCACTCCAGCGGCCGCTGGTCCGCGTCCCAGCTCTTCTTGATGGCCTGGAAGAGCACCAGCGGGTTGCGCGAACGGTTGCGCAGCTCGTTCTTCGCCAGGTTCGAGGCGATGGTGTAGATCCAGGTGGAGAACTTCTTGGTCTGGTCGAAGCGGTGCAGGTGCCGGTATACGCGGATGAAGGTCTCCTGCACCAGGTCCTCGGCGCGCTCGCGGTCGCCGGTGGTCCGGTACACGAAGTTCAGGAGCCGCGTCTGGTAGCGCTCCACCAGCTCGTTGAAGGCCCGCTTCTCGCCCTCCAGGAACGCCGCCACCACGCCGCTGTCGTCCAGCTCCTTGAGAGCGGTGCGGGTGGTACGGGGTTCGTCGGCGCTCCTCGGGCGCAGGGCAAACGACTCCGGCATGCGAACCCCCTTGGTAGACTTTCACAGGTTGGGAGGCGACCGGCCGCGTCGCGGCGCGCCATCGCCCTCGCCGTTCGAAAGGGCAGTTTCCATACCCCGCCCCGCACCCCCCGCAAACCACCCCGTCACAATCACTTGCGCCGATCCGCCCCCGCTCCTCGCCGCCCCCGCCCGTCCTCCGGAGAGGACGCCGCCGGGTCGAAAAGGACACCCCTGGACGGCCGCTCGCACGCTCTCCCGCACACTCGTTGGACGCACGACACCGCCCCGGCGTTACAGGCCGAACACGAAGCCGGCCGCGAACAGGATGGTGCAGATGGACTTGGCGTCCACGATCTCGCCGTCCCGCACCATCTCCAGCACCCTGGAGAACGGGAGCCGGACCACCTCCATGAACTCGTCCGCGTCGCGGGCGTGCGCCCCCTCCTCCAGCCCGGTGGCGAGGAAGAGGTGGATCCGCTCGTCGGTGAAGCCGGGGGTGGTGTAGATGGTGGTCAGCCGGCGCATCTCCCCGGCCCGCAGCCCCGTCTCCTCCTCCAGCTCGCGCCGGGCGCACAGCTCCCAGTCCTCGCCCGGCTCGCTGGGCCGGCCCGCCGGCACCTCGTAGACGTAGCCGTCGGTGGCGTAGCGGTACTGGCGGATGAGGACGACCTCCGGGTCCTCGTCGTCCGTGCTCCCGGCCACCGGGAGGACCGCCGCGGCCCCGGAGTGCCGGATCATCTCCAGCTCGCCCGTGGAGCCGTCCGGGAAGCGGACCGTGTCCAGGTTCAGGTGCACGATGCGCCCGCTGTAGACGGGCCGGGACTCGACGCAACCGGGGTCCTGCGCTCCCTCGTGCGACCGGGAATCCGCGCTCATGTGTGTCTCCGTGCGTTGAAAGATGGACGCCCGACCACGGCGGAACAACCCGTAAGTCGGGCTCTTAACGAACTTTTAACCGGCCCCGAACGGCGAGCGCCCCGCCACTGGGCGGGGCG
>DATABU010000686.1:0-11285 GCA_036259415.1 Longimicrobiaceae bacterium | reverse complement strand
CTTCTTCGCGCTGGGCGGGCACTCCCTGGCCGCGACCGTGGCCGCCTCCCGGGTGCGGCGGGCGTTCGGGGTGGAGCTCCCGCTGCGCGCGATCTTCGAGGCGTCCACCGTGGCGGGGGTGGCGGAGCGCGTGGACGCGCTTCTGCGCGCCGGGGAGGGCGCGGCGCTCCCGCCGATCCTCCCGGCGCCGCGAGACGTGCGCGGCCCGCTGCCGCTCTCCTTCGCCCAGCGGCGGCTCTGGTTCCTGGAGCAGCTCGAGCCCGGGGCGGGCCGCTACAACGTCCTCCACCCGCTGCGCCTGCGGGGGCCGCTCGACCCTCCGGCGCTGCGGCGCGCGCTGTCGGAGGTGGTCCGGCGGCACGAGGCGCTGCGCACCCGCTTCCTGGAGGAGGACGGGGAGCCGGTGCAGGTGGTGGACGCGGCCGCACCCGTCCCCCTCCCGGTGGTGGACCTGGGCGCCCTCCCCGACGCGGCCCGCGGGGCGGAGGCGGTGCGCCTCGCCGCGCGGGAGCTGCCGCGCCCCTTCGACCTGGCGCGCGGGCCGCTCTTCCGGGTCGGGCTCCTCCGCCTGGACGCCGCGGAGTGGGTGCTCCTCCTGGGGATGCACCACGCCGTCTACGACGGGTGGTCCGCCGGGGTGCTCACGGAGGAGATGTCCGCGCTCTACCCGGCGTACGCGGCCGGCCGCGAGCCGTCGCTCCCGGAGCCGCCCATCCAGTACGCCGACTACGCGGCGTGGCAGCGGGACCGGCTCGCGGGCGAGGCGCTCGACCGGCAGACGGCCTGGTGGAAGGAGCGGCTGGCGGACGCCCCGCCCTTCCTGGAGCTCCCCACCGACCGCCCCCGCCCGGCCGTGGCCGGCGCGCGCGGCGCCACGCTCCGCTTCGGCGCGCCGGCGGAGACGGAGCGCGCCCTCCAGGCGCTCGCCCGCGCGGAAGGGGCGACGCACTTCATGACCCTGCTCGCCGCCTGGACGCTCCTCCTCGCGCGCTACGCGGGGACGGAGGACGTGGTCGTCGGCACCCCCATCGCCGGGCGGACGCGGCAGGAGACCGAGGGGGTGATCGGCTTCTTCGCCAACACGCTGGCGATCCGCACCGACCTCTCCGGCGGCCCCACCTTCCGCGGGCTGCTGGGGCGGGTGCGGGAGACGGCGCTGGGGGCGTACGCCCGCCAGGACGTCCCCTTCGAGCGGCTGGTGGAGGAGCTGGGCGTGGAGCGGTCGCTCGCCCACACCCCTCTCTTCCAGGTGCTCTTCGGGCTCCTCGACCGCGACCGGGGCGGCCGCGGCCCGGTCCGCTTCGGCGAGGTGGCGGTGGAGCGCCTGGACCCGGGCGAGGACGTCGCGCGCGTCGACCTGGACCTGAAGCTCGCGGAGCGCGAGGACGGCCTCTCCGGCGTGCTGACGTACCGCGCGGAGCTGTGGGACCACGCGACCATGGAGCGGATGGCGTCGCACTTCCGGCGCCTCCTCCAGGCTGCGGCCGACGCGCCCGACGCGCCCGTCGCGGAGCTGGAGATGCTGGGCGACGAGGAGCGCGCGCAGCTCGTCTCCGCCTGGAACGCGACGGACGCGGAGTACCCCGCCGGGCTCTGCGTCCACCACCTCTTCGAGGCGCAGGCCCGGCGCACCCCGGACGCCGTCGCGCTCCGCTGCGCCGGCCGGGCGCTCACGTACGCGGAGCTGGACGCGCGCGCCGACCGCCTAGCGGCCGACCTGGGCCGGCGAGGGGTGGGGCCCGACTCCCGCGTGGCGCTCTCCCTGGAGCGCTCGCCGGAGCTGATGGTCGCCTTGCTCGCCACGCTCAAGGCCGGGGGAGCCTGCGTCCCCCTCGACCCGTCGTACCCGGCCGAGCGCCTGGCCTTCATGCTCGCCGACAGCGGCGCGCGGGTGCTGCTGGAGAACGGGGGTGCGGAGCACGAAGTACGGAGCACGGAGCTGCGGCAGGAAGTGCGTACGTCGTACCCCGGACGTCATACTCCTTTTCCGGATTCCCTCGTGTACGTCATCTACACGTCGGGCTCCACCGGCACCCCCAAGGGCGTCGCCCTGCCGCACCGGGCGCTCGTGAACCTGGTCGCCTGGCAGGAGCGCGAGTGGAGCGGGCCGCGCGCGGCGGCGACCCTCCAGTTCGCCCCCGTCAGCTTCGACGTCTCCTTCCAGGAGATCTTCTCCTGCTGGGCCGGGGGCGGCACCCTGGTCGTGGCGCCGGAGGAGGCGCGGCGGGACCCGGCCGTGCTGCTGGAGCTGCTGGAGAGCGAGGGGATCGAGCGGTGCTTCCTCCCCTGCGTGGCCCTCCAGCACCTGGCGGAGGAGGCCGTCGCGCGGGGCGTTCGTCCGGGGCGCCTGCGCGAGGTGCACGTGGCGGGCGAGCAGCTCCGGGTCACGGACGCGGTCCGGGAGTGGTTCCGCGGGCTCGGCGCCCGGCTGCACAACCACTACGGGCCCTCGGAGACGCACGTCGCCACCCGCCTGACGCTCGGCGGCGGCGCCGACGGCTGGCCGGCGCTCCCGGGGATCGGCCGGCCCATCGCCAACGCCCGCGCCCACGTGCTGGACCGGGGGCTGGGCCTCCTCCCGGCCGGCGTCCCCGGCGAGCTGTGCCTGGGCGGCGCGTGCCTGGCCCGGGGCTACCTGGACCGCCCGGGGGCCACGGCCGAGCGCTTCGTGCCGGACCCCTTCGCCGGCGAGCCGGGGGCCCGGATGTACCGCACGGGCGACCGGGTGCGGCGCCTCGCGGACGGGACGCTGGAGTTCCTGGGGCGGCTCGACCAGCAGGTCAAGGTGCGCGGCTTCCGCGTGGAGCCCGGCGAGGTGGAGGCGGCGCTGGAGGGGCACCCGGACGTGCGGGAGGCCGTGGTCACGGTGCGCGGCGACGCCCCCGGCGACCGGCGGCTGGCCGCGTACGTGGTGGCGGAGGACGGCGCGGCTCCCGGCGCCGACGCCCTGCGGGCGCACCTCCGGGAGCGCCTGCCCGAGTACATGGTCCCGGCCCCCGTGACGGTGCTGGAGAGGCTCCCGCTCACCCCCAGCGGCAAGGTGGACCGGCGGGCGCTCCCGGCCCCCGACGCCTCCGCGGGCCGCGCCGGGCACGTGGCGCCGCGCACGCCCACCGAGGAGAAGGTCGCCCGCATCTGGGCCGAGGTGCTGGAGGTCGAGCGGGTGGGGGTGCACGACGGCTTCTTCCACCTGGGCGGGCACTCGCTGCTGGCGACCCGCGTGGCCTCGCGGGTGCGGGCCGCGTTCGGGATCGAGCTGCCGGTGCGGGCGATCTTCGAGGCGCCGACCGTGGCCGGCCTGGCGGAGCACGTGGACGCCGCGGTGCGCGCGGGGGTGGAGGAGTGGGAGCTCGCGGAGGAGCTGGAGCGGCTGGAAGGGCTCACCGACGAGGAGATCGCCACGCTCCTGGAGGGCGCCCGATGAGCGAGGTGCTGGACCGCCTGGCGCACCTCTCCCCGGAGCGCCGCGCCGCACTGCAGGAGCTGCTGCGGCAGCGGACTGCCGCCCGCGCGGCCCCGCGGGCGATTCCCCGGCGCGCGGAGGGAGGGCCGGCCCCGCTCTCCTTCGCGCAGCAGCGCCTCTGGTTCGTGCAGCGGATGGAGCCGGAGAGCGCCGCCTACAACCTCCCGCTCGCCCTCCGGCTGCGGGGGCCGCTGGACGCCCCGGCGCTCCTCCGGGCCCTTGCCGGGGTGGCGCGCCGACACGAGGCGCTGCGCACCCGCTTCCCGGCGGAGGACGGGGCGCCGGTCCAGGTGGTGGACCCGCCGGGGCGCGAGGCGGTCGTGCTGGTGGAGATGGAGGCGCTGGGCGGGGAGGACCGCGAGCGCGAGCTGCGGCGGCTGGCGCGCGCGGAGAGCCTGCGCCCGTTCGACCTCGCGGGGGAGCCGCCGATGCGGGCCGTCGTGGCACGGTCCGGGGCGGAGGAGTGGGCGCTCCTGCTCACCGTCCACCACGTCGTCTCCGACGGGTGGAGCCAGGGCGTGCTCGCCCGCGACCTCTCCGCGCTCTACGAGGCATTCGCCGCGGGAGGCCCGTCCCCCCTGGCGCCGCTCCCGGTGCAGTACGCGGACTACGCCGCCTGGCAGCGCGAGCGGCTCTCGGGCGAGGAGCTGGAGCGGCAGCTGGCCTGGTGGAGGGAGCGCCTGGAGGGAGCCCCCCCGGTGCTGGGGCTCCCCACCGACCGCCCGCGCGGCCCCCTCCACCGGGCGCTCGCCGCCCCGCTCCGCTTCGTCCTCCCGCCCGAGCGGGTCCGGCCGCTGCGGGCCCTGGCCGCGGCGGGGGACACGACGCTCTTCGCGGTGCTCCTCGCCGGGTGGCAGCTCCTGCTCGCGCGCTACGCCGGCGAGGAGGACGTGGTGGTCGGCTCCCCGGTGGCGGGGCGGACGCACGTGGAGCTGGAGGAGCTGGTCGGCTTCTTCGTCAACACGCTCCCGCTGCGGGCCGACCTCTCCGGCGACCCCCCGTTCCGCGGGCTGGTGGAGAGGGCGCGCCAGGTGCTGCTGGGCGCCTTCGCGCACCAGGCGCTCCCCTTCGAGCGCCTGGTGGAGGCGCTGCGCCCCGAGCGGAGCCTCACCCACACGCCGGTCTTCCAGGTGTCCATCGGGCTGGAGAGCCGCAGGGGCGGAGCCGGGCCGCTGCGGCTGGGGACGGCGGTGGGGGAGCCGCTGGAGACGGCGCGCGCCCCGGCCAAGCTCGACCTGACCCTCAACCTGGTCGACGACGGGGACGGGGTCGCCGGGACGCTGATGTACCGCACCGACCTGTGGGACGCCGCCACCGTGGAGCGGATGCTCGGCCACTTCGCCCGGCTCCTGGAGGGCGCCGCGGCGGACCCGGACCGGCGCGTCCTGGACCTCCCCCTGGCGACGGAGGCCGAGCGCGAGCGCCTGCTGCGCGAGTGGAGCGGCGGCCCCGCCGCGGCCGCGGCCACACCCGCGCGCGCCCTCCACGAGACCTTCGCGGAGCGGGCCGCCCGGACCCCCGGCGCACCCGCCGTCGTGCACGGCGGCGCCACGCTCACCTGCGCGGAGCTGGACGCGTGGAGCGCCCGCCTCGCCCGCGCGCTGCGCGCCCGCGGCGTCGGGCCGGAGGTGCGCGTGGGCGTCCTGCTGGAGCACTCCGCGGAGGCCGTGGCCGCCCTCCTCGCCGTGCTCAGGGCGGGCGGGTGCTACCTGCCGCTCGACCCCGCCTCCCCGCCCGAGCGCCTGGCCCTGCTCCTGGACGACGCGGAGGTGCGCGTGGTGCTCGCGGACCGCCGGTGGAGCGGGCTCGTGCCCTCGGGGAGGACGGTCGTCCACCCGGACGACGACTCGCCGGACGAGGCCCCGCTCCCGCGCATCCACGCGGAGAGCGCGGCGTACCTGCTCTACACCTCGGGGTCCACCGGCCGTCCCCGGGGCGTGGTGGTCTCCCACGCCGCCGCCGCGGCCCACCTGGCCGACGTCGCGGAGGTGTACGGGCTCACCGCCGCGGACCGGGTGCTGCTCTTCGCCGCGCTGAGCTTCGACCCGTCGCTGGAGCAGGTGCTGGCGCCGCTGCTGGTCGGCGCGTCGGTCGCCGTGCGCGGCCCGGAGGTCTGGCCGCCCGCGGAGCTGGCCGGGCGCGTCCGGGAGCAGGGCGTCACCGTGGTGAACCTCCCCACCGCGTACTGGGGCGCGCTGGTCCAGGACCGCGCGGCGGCCGCGGCGCTGAAGCGCGCGGTGCGGCTGGTGATCGCCGGAGGGGAGGCGTTCCCGCCCGCCTCGGCGCGGGCGTGGGCGGAGCTCCCCGGCGGCGCGGCGCGGCTCCTGAACGCGTACGGGCCGACGGAGGCCGTGGTCACGGCCACCGTCCACGAGGTCGGGGAGGAGGACGGGGCCGGCGGCGCGAGCGTGCCCATCGGCCGGCCCGTGGGCCGGCGCAGGGCGTACGTGCTGGACGCCGCCGGAGAGCCGGCGCCGGCCGGGATCCCGGGCGAGCTGTGCCTGGGGGGCGCGCCGCTGGCGCGCGGCTACCTGGGGCAGCCGGAGCGGACGGCCGAGCGCTTCGTCCCCGACCCGTTCTCGGGCGAGCCGGGGGCGCGGCTCTACCGCACCGGCGACCGGGCGCGCTGGCTCGCCACGGGGGCGCTGGAGTACCTGGGGCGCGTGGACCGGCAGGTGAAGGTGCGGGGCTTCCGCATCGAGCCCGGCGAGGTGGAGGCGGCCCTGGAGTCGCACCCCGGCGTGCACGGCGCCGCGGTGGTCGCGCGGGACGGCGGCTCCGGGCCCCGGCTGGTGGCGTACTTCGCCGCCGGGGAGCCGCTGGAGGTGGAGGCGCTGCGCGCGCACGCCGCGGCGAGGCTGCCGGAGCACATGGTGCCGGCGGCCTGGGTCCGCCTGGACGCGCTCCCGCTCACGTCCACCGGCAAGCTGGACCGCCGCGCCCTCCCGGCGCCGGGCGACGACGCGTTCGTCCGGCGCGGCTACGAGGCGCCGGCGGGCCGCACGGAGGAGGCGCTGGCGCGCATCTGGTCCGGGCTGCTGCGCGTGGAGCGGGTGGGGCGCCACGACAACTTCTTCGAGCTGGGCGGTCACTCGCTCCTGGCCGTGAAGCTCGTCGAGCGCATGAGGCGCGAGGGGCTGCACGCCGACGTGCGCGCCCTCTTCACCACGCCCACCCTGGCCGCGCTGGCCGCCGCCGTGGGGGGCGGCGCCGCGGAGGTGGAGGTCCCGCCGAACGCCGTCCCCGCCGGCTGCGAGGCCGTCACCCCGGAGATGCTCCCGCTGGTGGCGCTGTCGCAGGCGGAGATCGACCGGGTGGTGGCGGGCGTGCCGGGCGGCGCCGCCAACGTGCAGGACGTCTACCCGCTCGCCCCGCTCCAGGAGGGGATCCTCTTCCACCACCTGATGGCCCGGGAGGGCGATCCCTACCTGCTCGGCATACCCTTCGTCTTCGGCGACCGCCGGGAGCTGGACGCCTGGCTCGACGCGCTGCGGGCGGCGATCCGCCGCCACGACATCCTGCGCACCGCGGTGGTCTGGGAGGGGCTCCCCGAGCCGGTGCAGGTGGTCTGGCGCGACGCCCCGCTCACCGTGCGGACGGAGGAGGTCGATCCCGCGGGGGGCGACCCTGCGCGGCAGCTGTACGAGCGCTTCGACCCGCTCCACCACCGCATCGACGTCCGCCAGGCCCCGCTGCTGCGCGCCCACGTCGCGCGCGACCCGGCGGGGGACCGCTGGGCGATGCTGCTGCTGCTCCACCACCTGGCGAGCGACCACACCACGCTCGCGTCGCTGTGGACGGAGGTCGAGGAGCACCTGGCCGGGCGCGGGGACCGGCTCCCGCCGGTGCTGCCGTTCCGCAGCTTCGTGGCGCAGGCGCGGCTGGGGGTGAGCCGGGCGGAGCACGAGGCGTTCTTCCGCGGCCTGCTGGGCGACGTGGACGAGCCGACCGCCCCGTTCGGCCTGGTGGACGCGCGCGGCGACGGCTCGGGGATGGAGGAGGCGTGGCTGGAGGTGGAGGAGGGGCTCGCCCTCCGGGTGCGGGAGCGGGCGCGGGCGCTGGGCGTGAGCACCGCGAGCGTCTGCCACGTGGCGTGGGCGCTGGTGCTGGCGCGGACCTCGGGGAGCGACGACGTGGTCTTCGGGACGGTGCTCTTCGGGCGGATGCGGGGCGGCGAGGGGGCCGACCGGGTGCTGGGGCCGTTCATCAACACGCTGCCGGCGCGCATCCGGGTGGGCGGCGAGGGAGCGGAGGCCAGCGTGCGGCGCGCGCACTCGCTCCTGGCCGACCTGCTGCGCCACGAGCACGCGTCGCTGGTGCTGGCGCAGCAGTGCAGCGGCGTGCGGCCTCCGGACCCGCTCTTCTCCTCGCTCCTCAACTACCGGCACGCCCGGCGCGGCGCGAAGCGCCGCCGGTCCGGAGGGGGCTCGTACGCGAAGGAGCGGTCGAGCTACCCGCTCACACTCTCGGTGGACGACTTCGGCGACGGGCTGAACCTCACGGCCCAGGCGCGCGCGGGGGTGGGCCCGGAGCGGGTGTGCGCGATGATGCACGCCGCGCTGGAGGGGCTGGCCGCCGCGCTGGAGGCCGCGCCGGAGACGCCGGTCGCGCGCATCGGCGTGCTCCCGGAGGCGGAGCGGCGGCGCGTGCTGGAGGAGTGGAACGACACCGCGGCGGAGTACGCGCGCGGCCGCTGCTTCCACGAGCTGTTCGGGGAGCGGGCGCGGCGCACGCCGGACGCCGCGGCGCTGCTCGCCGCCGAGGAGACGGTCACCTACGCGGAGCTGGACCGCCGGGCGAGCCGACTGGCGAACCACCTGCGCGGTCTGGGCGTGGGCCCGGAGGCGCGCGTGGGCGTCTGCCTGGAGCGCGGGCCCGCGCTGGTCGCGGCCTTCCTGGCCGTGCTCCGGGCGGGCGGCGCGTACGTCCCGCTCGACCCCGCGTACCCGGCCGCCCGCCTGGCCCACGTGCTGGCCGACGCCGGGGTGGCCGCCGTGCTGGCGCAGGAGAGCACCGCCGGGGCGCTCCCGGAGCACGGGGCCGCCGTGGTGCGGGTCGACGCCGACCGCGAGCGTATCGAGGCCCGGAGCGACGCGGCGCCGGAGAGCGGCGTCGGGCCGGAGAGCCTGGCCTACGTCATCTACACGTCGGGATCTACGGGGACCCCCAAGGGCGTCCTGGTCCCGCACGCCGGGCTCTGCAACGTGGCCGCGGCGCAGGTGCGCGACCTGGGCGTCCGACCGGACGACCGGGTGCTCCAATTCGCCTCGCCCGGCTTCGACGCCTCGGTGTTCGAGATCGCGATGGCGCTCGGCGCCGGGGCGGCGCTGGTCCTCGGCACGCGCGAGACGCTCGCCCCGGGACCCGACCTGGCCGGCCTGCTGCGCGCACAGGCGGTCACCGTGGCGACCCTCCCTCCCGCCGCGCTGGCCGCGCTCCCGGGGGAGGAGCTTCCCGCGCTGCGCACGCTGATGACGGCGGGCGAGGCGTGCCCGGCCGAGCTGGTGGAGCGCTGGGCGCCGGGCCGCCGCTTCCTGAACCTGTACGGCCCCACCGAGGCGACCATCTGGTCCACGACCGCCGCGTGCGAGGCGGGCGGCGGTCGCCCGCCCATCGGCCGTCCGGTGGCGAACACGACGGCCTATGTGCTGGACGGACGCCTGGAGCCCGTCCCCGTGGGCGTGGCCGGCGAGCTGTACGTGGGCGGCGCCGGGGTGGCGCGCGGCTACGGCGGCCGGCCGGAGCTGACGGCCGAGCGCTTCGTCCCCGACCCGTTCGGCGGGGCGCCGGGCGCGCGGCTGTACCGCACCGGCGACCGCGTGCGCCGGCGGCCGGACGGGCAGCTCGACTTCCTGGGGCGCGCCGACCAGCAGGTGAAGGTGCGCGGCTTCCGCGTCGAGCTGGGCGAGGTCGAGGCCGTGCTGGCGCGCCACCCGGAGGTGCGCGCCGTTGCGGCGGCCGTGCGCGGAGCGGAGGCGGGGGACCGCCGCATCGTGGCTTACCTCCAGGCAGGCGCCGGCCTCCCCGTGGCCGAGGTGCGAGAGCTCGCCCGCGCCGCGCTCCCGGAGTACATGGTCCCCGCCGCGTTCGTGGTGCTGGACGCGCTCCCGCTCACCCCCAGCGGCAAGGTGGACCGGCGCGCGCTGCCGGAGCCGGACCCGGCCGCGGCTGGAGACGAGCCGGCCGCCGCGCACCCGCGCACCCCGGTGGAGGAGGTGCTGGCGGCGGTGTGGGAGGGCGTCCTCGGCGTGCCGCGGGTGGGGCCGCTGGACGACTTCTTCGACCTGGGGGGCCACTCCCTGCTCGCGACCCGCGTGGTGTCGCGGATCCGCGCCGTGCTGGGGGTGGAGGCGTCGGTGCGCGACCTCTTCGAGCACCCCACCGTCGCCGGGCTGGCCGCGGCGCTCGCGGGCGCCCGCGGCTCGTCCGCGCCCCCCATCGTCCCGCGCGACCCCTCCGCGCCCGCGCCGCTCTCCTTCTCCCAGCAGCGGCTCTGGTTCCTGGACCGGATGGAGCCCGGGGGCGCGCACTTCAACATCGCCCTGGCGCAGAGGCTGGGGGGGCCGCTGGACGCGGGGGTCCTGGAGCGGTGCTTCGCGGAGATCCTGCGCCGCCACGAGTCGCTTCGCACGGTCTTCCGCGAGGCCGGCGGCGAGGCGGTGCAGGTGGTGTCGCCCCCCGCCGGCTTCGCGCTCCCCGTGCACGACCTGTCGGCGCTGCCGGAGGCGGAGCGGGACGCGGAGGCGCGCCGGGCCGCGCGCGAGGAGGCGCGGCGCCCCATGGACCTGGAGGCGGGCCCCCTGGCGCGCGTCCGCCTGCTGCGCCTGGCCCCTCGCGAGCACGTGCTGCTGCTGACGATCCACCACGCGGTCAGCGACGGGTGGTCGTTCGGGGTGCTGCACCGCGAGCTGGCGGCGCTGTACGGCGCGCTCTCGCGCGGGGAGCCCTCCCCTCTCCCGGAGCCGGAGCTCCAGTACGGCGACTTCGCCGCCTGGCAGCGCGGCTGGCTGCGCGGAGAGCCCCTGGAGCGAGAGCTGGGCTGGTGGCGCGGGCGGCTGGAGGGCGCGCCCGCCCTCCTCGACCTCCCCACCGACCGACCCCGCCCGGCGGTGCAGACGCACCGCGCCGGGGTGCACGTGCACGCCCTCTCCCCAGCGGCGGCCGCGGCGCTGCGCGCGGCGGGACGGAGCGAGGGCGCGACGCCGTTCATGGTGCTCCTCGCCGGGTTCGCGGCGGCGCTGCGGCGCTACTCCGGCCAGGACGACGTGGTCGTCGGCACCCCCGTCGCCGGGCGCACGCGCGCCGAGACGGAGGGGATGATCGGCTTCTTCCTGAACATGCTCGCGCTGCGGGTGGACCTGTCCGGCGATCCGCCCTTCCGGGAGCTGCTGGCGCGCGTCCGCGAGGTCACGCTGGGCGCCTACGCGCACCAGGAGGTCCCCTTCGAGAGGCTGCTGGAGGAGCTGGAGGTGGAGCGCAGCCTGGGGCACGCCGCCGTCTACCAGGTCTCGCTCAACCTCCCGGACGACGCGGGGCGGCGGGTGGAGCTCCCCGGGATCGAGGTGTCCCCGCTGGACACGGGCGCCCCCTCCGCCGCGCTGGACCTGGCGCTGAGCGCCGGGAGCACCTCCGACGGCGGCATGTTCCTGTCCGCCGTCTACAATGCAGACCTGTTCGACGCCGCCACCGCCGGGGCGATGGTGGCGTACATGGCGCGCGTGCTGGAGGAGGGCGCCGCGCACCCCGGGCGCCGCCTCGCGGAGCTGCCGCCCGCGCCACCAGCCCAGCTCGCGCTCCAGGGGCTCCCCCCGCAGCCAGCCGC
>DATABU010000685.1:0-8507 GCA_036259415.1 Longimicrobiaceae bacterium | reverse complement strand
CTGGGTTCGGGCGTGCCCCTCGCTGGCGCTCGGGTCGGGCTGCGGCTCCGTAGGGCCACGAACAACGTGGCCCAACGGAGGCGAGCCCCGCAAACTGCGCGGGTCTCGCCGCTTCGCGCTCGCATCCCTCACGCGGGTTTCCGAGCAGATCCCGGCGCAGCGCCCCTGACCCGACGCCCGACACCCCACACTCGCACCCGGAGCCCGACGTGCCCGTCCTCTCCCTGCTGCTGACGTCGGCGGCGCTCGCCGCCGCCCCCTGCGAGGCCGCGCCGGCCCGCTGCTCCTGCATCCCGCCCCGCCCGCCGCTCGAGGCGCTGGCGCAGGCGGACGCGGTGTTCTCCGGGACCGTCGTGTCCGTGGAGGAGCGCCGCGGCGAGGGCGGCATGGGCGAGCTCGAGGTGCGCATCGTACCCGACCGCCGCTGGAAGGGCGCCGCCGCGGACACCGTCGTCGTCCACACCGCCGACAACAGCGCCGCGTGCGGCGTGGCCTTCGCCCCCGGCGAGGCGTACCTGGTGTACGCCTACGGCTCGGACGGGCTGCGGGCGAGCCTGTGCTCGCGCACCGCCCCGCTGGCGCAGGCGGCGGACGACGAGGAGGCGCTGGGGACTCCCGGGCGGACGCGCATCCCCGTGCGCAAGGACGCACGGTAGAAGGGGGCGGCGCCGGCCGGCGTCAGAGGGCGACGCGGGCCGCGGGGGCGGGGGAACGGCTCCGCAGCGCCTCGTCCACCGACAGCGGGCCGGCGCCGTTCAGGAGCAGGTAGAGCGAGCCGGCCAGCATGGAGAGCGGGGCGATGTTCTGCTGGAAGGGGAGCGCCGTGTGCACCATCCCCAGCGCCACCAGGAAGTTGGCGGTCATGGCGAGGGCGGCGGGGCGCACCGCTGCGCCGGCGAGCACCAGCAGCCCGCAGGCGAACTGCGCGTACGCCGACAGGTAGGCGCAGAAGAGCGGCGCCGGGAAGCCGCTGGCGGCCAGGAAGTCCCGGAACTCCAGCATGCGGGCGGGCTGGAAGACGTTGTCCTGCGTCCCCCAGACCAGCACCGTCCCCACGAAGGCCCGGATCACCAGCGGCGCGAGGGCGCGGTGCCGGTCGAGCGCATCCAGCCCGGGGGCGGGGCGGGTCACGGGACCGCCCCGGGACGAGTGTGGACGGGACGCCGGCCCCCCGAGCCCAGCATCCCCCGGCCGTGTGCAGTTCCTCGATGCCGCATGTGCTCCCCCTGGTTCGGTGTCCGTGCCCGGTTCCGGACGCACGGTACCGGGGCGGGCGGGGGGCGGCGAGGATCGCGGGGCGGACGGAAGGGCCGCGTCGGCGAGCGGTCGAGATCCGGGGACGGACCGCGGTGGGGGTACGGCTACGCCTTCAGGTTCAGCGCCTCCTGGATGCGGGCGCGGAAGCTCCGCCCGGAGGTGAGGCGGGTCCCGTCCTGGAGGGTGAGCACGTACTCCCCCGCGAAGAGCGGCTCCACCTCGCGGACGCGGGCCAGGTTGACGATCAGCGAGCGGTGCACGCGCAGGAAGCGCGCGGGGTCCAGCCGAGCCTCCACGCCGGAGAGCGTGTCGCGCACCAGGTGCGAGCGGTCGCCCAGGTGGAGCCGCACGTAGTTGGTCTCCGCGCGGAAGTAGTCCACCTCGTCCACGGGGACCAGGCGGATGCGCGGGCCGATCCGCACGGGGATGCGGTCCAGCCCGCGCGGTGCGGGGCGCAGCTCCTCCAGGAGCGCCAGCAGGCGCGGGTCGGGGCCGCCGGCGGCCGGGCGCCGCAGCGCGTCGCGGGCCCGCTGCATCGCCGCCCGGAAGCGCTCCCGGTCGAAGGGCTTGAGCAGGTAGTCCAGGGCGTGCACCTCGAACGCCTGCACCGCGTAGCGGTCGTAGGCGGTGACGAACACCACGGCCGGGAGCCGCTCCGGCCCCAGCGCCCGCACCACCTCGAAGCCGCCCCCCTCCGGCATCTGCACGTCCAGGAAGACCAGCTCCGGGCGCGCGGCCTCGATGGCGGCCACGGCCTGCGCCCCGTCGCCGCACTCCCCCACCACCTCCACGTCGGGCTCGTCCTCCAGCAGGTCGCGGATGCGGCGGCGCGCCGGGGGCTCGTCGTCCACGATGAGCGCGCGGATCTTCCCGGTCACGGGGCCCTCCTCGCGGCGGGCTCCGCGGGGGCGAAGGGGATGGAGATGCGCACCGCCACCCCGCCGCCGGGCGCCCCCTCCAGCGCGAAGCGCCCGCGGTCGCCGTAGAGCTGCCGCAGCCGCGCGCGGGTGTTGGCGAGCCCCACCCCCGCGCGCTCCTCCAGCGCGAAGCCGGCCGGCACCCCCACCCCGTCGTCGCGCACCTCCAGGCGCAGCTCCCCGTCCTCCCGGGCGGCGGAGACCTCCACCGTCCCGGGCGCGGAGCGCGGCCCGATGCCGTGCTTGACCGCGTTCTCCACCAGCGGCTGGAGGATCAGCCGCGGGACGCGGGCGTCGCGCGCCGCCGGGTCGATGCTCCAGCGCACCCGCAGCCGGTCCTCGAAGCGCGCCTGCTCGATCTCCAGGTACGACTCCAGCAGCCGCAGCTCCTCCGCGAGCGGCACCTCGGGGGTGGCCGCCGTGTCCAGCGAGCTTCGCAGCAGCTCGCTCAGCCGGGCGATCATCCGCTCGGCGGCGTCGGGGTCGCGGCGCACCGCCGAGGACACGGTGTTCAGGGCGTTGAAGAGGAAGTGGGGATGGAGCTGCGCCTGGAGCGCGTGGAGCTGCGCACGGGCGAGCTGCGCCTCCCGCCGGCGCGCCGTGCGGGCGAAGTGCACCGCGTGCCCCACCCCCGCCAGCAGCCAGAAGGTGAAGAAGTTGTTCCCGAAGCTGGTGACCAGCAGCTCCCGGAAGCGGGGGAGCTCGGGGTACCAGCCCACCCAGGGGTTGAGCACCACCACGGCCGCCGCCCGGAAAACCACCGTCGCCACCGCCGCCGCCAGGTGCGCGGCGAGGCCGGAGCGCCAGCGCCCCCGCTCCACCGGCCGGCGCTCGGCGAGCCAGAGGGCGAGCAGCGTGAACGGGATCCACAGGTACGCGCTCGCCGCCGCGGTCAGCGCGGCCTCGCGCCAGCCGACCGGCTCTCCCGCCGCCGCCATGCGCAGGTGGAACTGCGTGGCGTTGGAGGCCGCGAAGAGCGTGTACCAGACCACGACCAGCGCCCAGGTGGTCGGGCTCCTCAGCGTGCTGCGTTCTTCCATCTGCGGGGCCGGGGTGGAGGCGGGACGGCGGGGTCGCGCCGCAATCTACCGCTCCGCGGGCGCAGGCGCCGCGGGGCGGGGACGGACGGTGGAGACGGGGCGGCGAACCGAGGAGGGTGCCGGGCGGACCGTTGCCGTCCGCCGCCGCTCCGCTAAGTTGCCGGGGAGCGCACCCGTCCCCGTCCCGCGACGCCGTCCCATGCAGGGCATCCGCTACGCCGAGCACGCGCCCCCGCCCGACCTGGCGGACCGCGTGGAGTGCATCTGGACCGTGCGCTCCGCCGCACCCGTCGCCGGCGTGCACCTCAGCCGGGTGCTCCCCGACGGGTGCACCGACGTGGTCTTCAACCTCGGCGACCCCCCGCTCCGAGAGGGGATGCCGCACCACCGGCTGCGCAGCTACGTCGTGGGGGCCATGCGCCGGCCGCTGGAGGTGCGGATGCGGGGAGCCGTGGAGCTGGTGGGCGTGCGCTTCCGCCCCGGCGGCTCCGCGGCGTTCCTCCCGCTCCCGCTCGCAGAGATCACCGACGCCGCCGTGGCGCTGTCTGAGGTGTGGGGGAGCCTGGCGGACGAGCTGGAGTCGCGTCTCCCGGGCGCCTCCCACGCGGAGCGGGTGCGGATCGTGGAGGCCGCGCTGCGCGAGCGGCGCGGGCGGGGAAGGCCGCTGCACGCCGCCGTGGCGCGGGCCTGCGCGCTCATCGCCCGCTCGGGGGGGTGCGTCGCGGTGGAGGCGCTGGCGGCGGAGACCGGGACCAGCCGCAGGCACCTGGAGCGCCTCTTCCTGGAGCAGGTGGGGCTCACCCCCAAGACGGCCGCGCGGGTCGCGCGCTTCCGCCGGCTCTGCGGCCTGCTGCCGCAGCGGCCCGGGGCGGGGTGGAGCCGGCTGGCGCTGGAGTGCGGCTACCACGACCAGGCGCACATGACCCGCGAGTTCCGCGCCCTCTCCGGCCTCACCCCGGGGGCCTACCACCGCGAGCGTGTCGCATCCGTACAAGACGGCGGGGCCGCCGGCGAGTAGCTTGCCGGCGCCCTGGAAGTCCCGACCCGAGACCTTTCTCCGAAAGACGAGCCATGCTGAAGCTGACGCCCGTGCTGTACGTGGAAGCCATCGAGCCCGCGCTCCCCTTCTGGACCGACCGGCTGGGCTTCGAGAAGACCGCCGAGGTGCCCGAGGGCGACCGCCTGGGCTTCGTCATCCTCCGGAAGGGCGGCGTGGAGGTCATGTACCAGACCCGCGCCAGCGTGCAGGGGGACGTGCCGGAGCTCGCCGGCACCCCCATGGGCGGGAGCCTGCTCTTCGTGCAGGTGGAGGACCTGGACGCGGTGGAGCGGGCGCTGGAGGGGATCGCCCCGGTGGTCCCGCGGCGGAAGACCTTCTACGGCGCCGACGAGCTGATCGTGCGCGAGCCCGCCGGCAACGTGGTCACCTTCGCGCAGTTCGCCTCCTGAGGCGCGAATTGACGCCCGGTGCGCCCCCGGGTAAACTGGTGCGCGCGGCGCCCGGCCGCCCCTTCCAACCGCAACGCAGCAGCGCACCGGATGACTCTCCTCCCCCTGTTCACCGCCCTGGTCGCGGGCTTCGCGCACGCGCTGGAGCCGGACCACATGGCCGCGGTCACCACCTTCGTCTCGCGCCGCCCCCGCCCCCTGGAGGCGCTGGGGTTCGGGGTCCGCTGGGGGCTGGGCCACTCCGCGGCGATCCTCGCGGTCGGCGTGGTCCTGATCCTGCTGGACGTGCACGTCCCCGAGGGGCTCGCGCGCGGGCTGGAGTTCGGCGTGGGCGGGCTGCTGGCGGGGCTGGGGCTCTGGCTGCTGTGGAGCCTCCTGCACGGCCGGGCGCACGCGCTGGCCGGGGGCGGGCACGTCCACCCCCACGGCGCGGACGGCCACCACGACCGGGGCGCCTCGGCGTGGGTGGGCGTGGCGCACGGCCTGGCGGGGACCGCCCCGCTGATCGCCCTGCTCCCGGTGGCGCTCAGCAGCTCCCCCTGGATCGCGGGCGGGTACCTGCTCTTCTTCGGGGTGGGGACCACGCTGGCGATGGGGGTCTACGCCCTGCTCGCGGGCGCGCTCTTCCAGCAGGCCGGGCACCGCTTCCCGGGGCTGGCGGGGGCGCTCCGCGTCGCCACCGCGCTGGGGAGCGTGGCGCTGGGGATCGCCTGGATGTACGGCGCCGCGGCCGGCGGCGCCGCCTGATCATTCAATCGGAGAGGACGCATGGCGGACGACGCACCGGTGACCATCAAGGTGAACAACAACGGCCCCTACTCGGTGGAGGGGCCCATCCGGCTGATCGACGCCGAGGGCAACGAGTACGACATCTCGGCGAAGAAGAGGGTCTCGCTGTGCCGCTGCGGGGCGTCCACCAACAAGCCGTTCTGCGACGGGACGCACTCCCGCCTGGGCTTCCAGGCCGCGGAGCGCGCCGTGCGCGAGGCCGAGGGCGGCGCGCCGCCCGCTTGACGGCGCCCCCCGGGCCCCGTACCGTTCACCAATGAACTACGCCGCCCGGTCCGCTCTCACGAGCAGGCCGGGCGTCCGGTTTCCCGACGTTCCCTGCGGACACGGTCCGCGATCCCATTCCAGGAGGGCGATCATGGCGAGCCGACCGATCGAAGAGCGAGGGTACGCCCACCCCGATGCGCTGGTCTCCACCGACTGGGTGGCGGAGCACCTCCAGGACCCCGGGGTGCGCATCGTGGAGTCCGACGAGGACGTGCTCCTCTACGACACCGGGCACGTCCCCGGCGCCGTCAAGGTGGACTGGCACGCGGACCTGAACGACCCGCTCATGCGCGCCTACCTGGACCCGGAGCACTTCGCGCAGCTGATGAGCGCCAAGGGGATCGGTCCGGACACCATGGTCGTCTTCTACGGCGACAAGAACAACTGGTGGGCCACCTACGCGCTCTGGGTGTTCCGCCTCTTCGGGCACGACCGGGTGAAGGTGATGGACGGCGGGCGCAAGAAGTGGGAGGACGAGGGGCGCCCCATGACCACCGACGTGCCCAGCTACCCGGCCACCGGCTACCCGGTGCCGGAGCGCGACGACGAGCGGATCCGCGCCTTCCGCGAGGACGTGCTGGAGCACGTCCGGGGGCAGGGGCAGCTGGTGGACGTGCGCTCGCCCGAGGAGTACAGCGGCGAGAAGCTGCACATGCCCGACTACCCGCAGGAGGGGGCCATGCGCGGCGGGCACATCCCGGGGGCGAAGAGCATGCCCTGGGCGCGGGCGGTGAACCCGGACACCGGGGAGTTCAGGTCGGCCGAGGAGCTGCGGGGGCTGTACCAGGAGCAGCTGGGGCTGGACCCGGGGAAGGAGACCATCGCCTACTGCCGCATCGGGGAGCGGTCGTCGCACACGTGGTTCGCGCTCACGTATCTTCTGGGGTTCGACAAGGTGCGCAACTACGACGGGTCGTGGACGGAGTGGGGGAACGCCGTGCGGCTGCCGATCGAGCGGTGATCTGCTTCTGAGTCGGGGGGCCGCTCCGGAGCCGGACGATACGGCCGTCCGTCTCCTGCGCGGGCTCCGGGAGCCCCGGGAAACTGCCCCCCGGGTCTCCCTTCGCCGGGGGGAGCCTCGCCAAACGGCCGGCGAGTCTCCCCCCGTACATCGTTTGGGGGGTACTGCGGAACTGCGAACGGCAACGGCGAGGCCCGCGACCGTTGCGCGCGGGGGCGGCGGGCTCCATCCTCTCTGCAGGGAGTCGGTCCAACACCCACCGCAGAGGACAGCATGGCATCGTCACATTCATCCCGGCTCCGCGGCGTGGCCGCGCTGGGGCTCCCGCTCGCCTTCGCCGCGCTCCCCGCACCGGCGGCGGCGCAGGGCGCGCCCGAGACCGCGGCGTACGTGGTGCGGCTCGGCGACGACACCGTCGCGGTGGAGGAGTTCACCCGCAGCGGCGGCCGCGTCCAGGGGAGGCAGGTGGTGCGGACGCCGCGCACGCAGCTCCGCGAGTACAGCGGCACGCTGCGGCCGGACGGCACCCTGGCGGACTTCCAGCTCGCCATCCGCGCGCCGGGAGCGGAGCAGCCGGCGGCGCGGGCGGCGGTGGAGTTCGGCGCCGACAGCGCCACCGTGCGGCTCACGCGGGGGGACAGCACGCAGACCTTCCGCATGGCCGCGCCCGCGGGGTCCATCCCCTTCCTGGCCTACTCCGTCGCGCTCTACGAGCTGCCGCTGGCGCGGATCGCCTCCTCCCGCGCCGACAGCCTGGCGCTGGCGATGGTCCCCATCGGCGGGCCCAACCCGTTCGAGCTGACCGTGCGGCGCACGGGGGCGGGGGAGTACAGCGTCGCGAACATCGCGGGGGCCAGCCGGGCCCGGGCGGACGCGCAGGGGCGGCTGCTCGCCTGGGACGGGAGCGGCACCACGCTGCAGATCACCAGCGAGCGGCTCCCGCGGGTGGCGCTGGACTCGCTGGCCACGGCGTTCGCGGCGCGCGACCAGGCGGGGCAGGGGCTGGGGCAGACCTCGCCGCGCGACACCGTGACCGCGCAGCTCGGCGCGGCCGCCGTGTCCGTGGACTACTCGCGTCCCTACCGCCGCGGGCGGACGGTGTTCGGCGGGGTGGTCCCCTGGGGGCAGGTGTGGCGCACCGGGGCCAACCAGGCCACCCACCTCCGCACCGACCGCGACCTCACCATCGGCGGGGAGCGCGTCCCGGCCGGGACGTACACGCTCTGGACGGTGCCGGGCGAGCGCGAGTGGACGCTGATCCTGAACCGGCAGACGGGGCAGTGGGGGACCGAGTACGACCAGGCCAAGGACCTGGTGCGCGTCCCCATGCGGGTGGAGCGCGCACCGCAGCGCGCGGAGCAGTTCACCATCTCGCTGGAGCCGGCGGGGCAGGGCGGCGTGCTGGCGATGACCTGGGACGACACCCGCGCCACGGTGCCCGTAGCCCCGGCAGGAAGCTGACGCGGGACCCGCATGAATCAAACTGCGAGCACATCCGCCCCCTGCTGGGCGCCCGCGTGAGGGATGCGCGCCCGGCAGGGCCGAGACCCCGGGGCCGTTTCCCGGGGTCTCGGCTGCGTTGGGCGGAGTAGTATCCCCATCTGTACCAACTAAATGCGCTTTGGCCCGCCCCACTTATGCGAGTAGCGGGGTTTTCCTTGGATGACCGTTCCCCTGGGTAGAGGGTGTAGATCCGAGGGGGCAATGACCGGCACCAGGATCTTCACCCGCCGGGAGGGGCGGATCATTCCACCGAAGCGGCCGTTCTTCACGAAGGCTGCCAGGGGATCCTCCCCCTCGGCCATAAACTGCGGAAGCATCCGGACC
>DATABU010000684.1:0-7904 GCA_036259415.1 Longimicrobiaceae bacterium | reverse complement strand
CCGAGCCGGAGCTGCGCGTGCCCGGGCGCCGCCCGGAGCGCGCCCCCGCCCCCGCGGACGCGCCGCCGGAGGAGGCCGCCGCCGCGGACGCGACGCTGCTCTACTCCCGCCCCGCCCTGGCGACGCCGTACGCGGCGCCCTCCACGGAGACGGAGCGGCGGGTGGCGGAGACCTGGCAGGAGACGCTGGGGATCGGCCGGGTGGGGGTCCACGACGACTTCTTCTCCCTGGGCGGGCACTCGCTCTTCGCCACGCAGATCATCTCCCGGCTGCGCGACGCCTTCCGGGTGGAGCTGTCGCTCTCGTCGCTCTTCGACACGCCCACGGTGGCGGGGCTCGCCGCGCGCATCGACGAGCTGCGCCTCACCGCGCCCGCGGTGGAGCTGGATCCCATCGTCCCCGTCCCCCACGATCGGCCGCTCCCGCTCTCCTTCCAGCAGCTGCGCATGTGGCTCCTGGACCGCATGGAGCCCGGGAACCCCTTCTACAACGTCCCCACCGCCTACCCCTTCCGCGGCCGCCTGGAGCTGGCCGCCGCCCGCCGCGCGCTGGAGACGGTGGTGGAGCGGCACGCCGTGCTCCGCACCGTCTACCGGGCGGGCGACGGGCCGGAGCCGGTGCAGGTGATCCTCCCCCCGGCGCGCGTCCCCCTCCCGGTCACGGACCTGCGCGGCGTGGCGGGCGACCGCCGGCGCGAGGACGAGGCGTGGCGCCTGGCGCGGGCGGAGAGCGAGCTCCCCTTCGACCTGGCGGAGGGGTCGTTCCGGGTGGGGCTGCTGCGCCTGGGGGACGACGACTGGGTGCTGCTGACCACGGTGCACCACATCGCCACCGACGGCTGGTCCAGCGGGATCTTCTTCGAGGAGTGGCTGCGCGCCTACGCCGCCTTCACCCGCGGCGAGTCGCCCCGGCTGCCGGAGCTGCCGGTGCAGTACGCCGACTTCGCGGTCTGGCAGCGCGCCTGGCTGACGGGGGAGGTGCTGGAGGAGCAGGTCGGCTACTGGAAGGAGCGCCTGGCCGGCGCGCCGCTGGCGCTGGAGCTCCCCACCGACCGGGTGCGGCCGCCGGTACGCAGCTACCGCGGGGCGCAGTACCGCATGAACGTCTCCCCGGCGCTCAAGGAGGCCCTGGAGGCGCTCTGCGCGCGCGAGGGGGTGACGCTCTTCATCCTGCTGATGGCGGCCTTCAAGGTCCTCCTCGGCCGCTACTCCGGGCAGGACGACCTGGTGGTGGGGACGGTGGACGCCAACCGCGCGCGCCCGGAGACGGAGCCGCTGCTGGGCTTCTTCATCAACACCCTCCCCATCCGCTCCTCGCTGGCCGGCGACCCCACCCTGCTGGAGCTGCTGGCGCGGGTGCGGGACGCCGCGCTGGGCGCCTACGCCCACGCGGAGCTGCCGCTGGAAAAGCTGCTGGAGGAGCTGAAGCTGGAGCGGGACCTGAGCCGCAACCCGCTGATCCAGGTGATGTTCGGGTTCGAGCGCCCCATCCCCCACTTCAGCGACGCGAACCCGGAGCTGGGGCTGCGCCGGGTGGAGCGGGAGGACCGCGGGCTCACCGAGAGCGGGACCGCCAAGTTCGACCTGGACTTCCTCCTCCGCGAGCACCCGGACGACGGGACGTTCTCCGGGGCGGTGGGCTACAACCTGGACCTGTTCGACCCCGCCACGGCCGAGCGGCTGATGGTGAACTACGTCGCCCTGCTGGAGCGGGTCGCCGCGGACCCGGAGCTGCGCCTGTCGGAGCTGGAGGTGATGAGCCCGGCCGAGCGGGAGACGGTGCTGGCGCGCTTCAACGACACCGCCCTCCCCTTCCCCGCCGCGCCCCCGGTGCACGGGCTCTTCGCAGCCGTGGCGCGGCGCATCCCCGACGCCCCCGCCCTGCTGCACGGCGCGGAGGCGGTCACCTACGCGGAGCTGGACGCGCGCTCCGCCCGGGTCGCCCGGGCGCTGCGCCGCCGCGGCGTGGGCCCGGAGACGCCGGTGGGGGTCTGCCTGGAGCGCGGCCCGGGGCTGCCGGCGGCGCTCCTGGGCGTGCTCCGGGCCGGGGGCGCCTTCGTCCCCCTGGACCCGGCGCACCCCGACGACCGCATCGGCCGGGTGCTGCGCGACGCCGGCGTGCGCGTGCTGCTCACCGGGCGGGGGCTGCGGGAGCGCCTGGCCCCGCTCGCGCCGGAGACGCTGGAGCTGGACGGCCCGGAGGTCGCCGCGGAGGACGGCGAGGCGCCGGAGGCGGAGGTGCACCCCGGGAGCCTGGCGTACGTGATCTACACCTCCGGCTCCACCGGCGAGCCCAAGGGGGTGGGGGTGGAGCACCTGAGCCTGCTGGACACGCTGCTGGGCGCCGCGGAGCGCTTCGGCGCCCGCGAGGGCGACGTGATGCCCTCGCTGGCGAGCCACACCTTCGACATCTGGCTCCTGGAGACGCTGCTCCCGCTCCTGGCCGGCGGCGCGGTCCGCACGGTCCCGGCGGCGCACGTGACCGACGTGGACGCGCTCCTGGCGGAGGCGGAGGACGCCACCCTGCTGCACGCCGTCCCCGCGCTGATGCGCCAGCTTGCGGGCGCGCTGGCCGCGGCCGGGCGCACCCTCCCCCGCCTGCGGCGCGCCTTCGTGGGCGGCGACGCGGTGCCGGCGGAGCTGCTGGAGGAGATGCGCTGCGTCCTCCCCGCCGCGGAGCTGCACGTGCTCTACGGCCCCACCGAGGGCGGGATCATCTGCACCTCGCACCACTCGCGGGAGGCGCGGCCGGAGCGGCACCTGCTGGGGTCGCCGCTCCCCAACGCCCGCGTCTACGTCTGCGACGCGGCGGGGCGCCCGCTCCCCATCGGCGTCCCGGGCGAGCTGCTCCTGGGCGGCCCGGGGCTGGCCCGCGGCTACGGCGGCCGGCCGGGGGCGACCGCGGAGCGCTGGGTCCCCGACCCCTTCGGGGGCGAGCCGGGCGCGCGCCTGTACCGCACCGGCGACCGCGCCCGCTGGCGCGCCGACGGCGTCCTGGAGTTCATGGGGCGCACGGACGAGCAGGTGAAGGTGCGCGGCTACCGCATCGAGCCCGGCGAGGTGGAGGCGGCCATGCTCCGGCACGGCGCCGCCCGCGAGGCGGTGGTGGTGCTGCGGGAGGGGCGGCTGGTGGGCTACTACACGGCCGACGGGGCGCTGGACGCGGCGGAGCTGCGGGCGCGCCTCCGCACGGTGCTCCCGGAGTACATGGTCCCCGCCGCCCTGGTGCCGCTGGACGCGCTCCCGCTGACGCCGACCGGCAAGGTGGACCGCCCCGCGCTCCCCGCCCCGGAGCCCGCCGCCCCGGCGGCCGGGCACGTCGCGCCCCGCGACGCCACCGAGCGGGCGCTGGCGGAGGTGTGGCGCGAGGTGCTGCGCGTGGAGCGCGTGGGCGTGCACGACAACTTCTTCGAGCTGGGCGGCGACAGCATCCTCTCCATCCAGGCGGTGGCCCGCGCCCGGGGCGCGGGGCTGGAGCTGAAGCCGCGGCACTTCTTCGAGCACCCCACCATCGCCGGGCTGGCGGCGCTCGCCGCGGGGGACGGCGCGGGCGGCAGGGGTGCCCACGGCCCGGCCGCGCCCTTCGCGCTGGCGGGCGTGGAGCCGGAGGCGCTGGCGGCGCTCGCCCCGGACGGGGACCTGGAGGATGCCTACCCGCTCACCCCCATGCAGGAGGGGATGCTCTTCCACGTGCTCTTCGCCCCCGGCGAGGGCGGCTACGTGGGGCAGAGCGTCTTCACCCTGGCCGGCGACGTGGAGGTGGACGCGCTGCGCCGGGCCTGGCAGGGCGCGGTGGACCGGCACCCCGCGCTCCGCACCGGCTTCGCCTGGGAGGGGGTGGAGCGGCCGCTGCAGCTGGTGCACCGGCGGGCGGAGCTCCCCTTCCGCGTGGAGGACTGGCGGGGATCGCCGGAGGCGGAGCGCGCGGCGCGGCTGGACCGCTGGCTCGGCGAGGACCGCGCGGCCGGCTTCGACCTGGCGGGCGCGCCGCTGATGCGGCTGACGCTCTTCCGCCTGGAGGACGCGGCGTACCGGGTCGTGTGGACGCACCACCACCTGGTCACCGACGGGTGGAGCATCCCCCTGCTCTTCCGCGACGTGGTGGCGCTCTACGACGCCGCCACCCGCGGGGCGGACGCCGGCCTGCCCCCCGCGCCGCCGTACCGCGACTACGTGGCCTGGCTGGAGCGGCGCGACGCGGCGGGGGCGGAGGGCTTCTGGAGGGAGGCGCTGGCCGGCTTCGCCGCGCCCACCCCGCTGGAGCTGCGGCGTCCGGACGCCCCGGCGGAGGACGGGCCGCGCTACGGCCGCGCCCGGGTGGAGACGGGCCCGGAGGAGGCGCAGGCGCTGCACGCCCTGGCCCGGCGCTGGCGGCTGACCCCCAGCACGCTGGTGCAGGGCGCCTGGGCGCTGCTCCTGTCGCGCTTCGCGGGGGAGGAGGACGTGCTCTTCGGCGCGGTGGTGTCGGGGCGGCCGGGGGAGCTGCCGGGGGTGGAGGAGATGGTGGGGCTCTTCATCAACACCGTCCCCGTGCGCGCCCGCGCGGCGGACGGGGAGCGCCTCCCGGAGTGGCTGGCCGGGATCCAGCGGCACCTGGCCGCGGCGGCGGAGCACGCCTACACGCCGCTGGTGCAGCTCCGCGCCTGGAGCGACGTCCCCGCCACGCTCCCGCTCTTCGAGAGCCTGGTCGCCTTCCAGAACCAGCCGATGGAGGACGTGCTGGCGGGCGCCGAGCGGAGCCTGTCGGTGCGCGACTGGGAGGGGACGGAGCAGGCCGACCTCCCGCTCACGCTGGTGGCCGGCCTGCGCGACCGGCTCCTGGTGGAGGCGGAGTACCTGCGGGACCGCTTCGACCCGGCGGCGGTGGAGCTGCTGCTGGCGCGGCTGCGCGCGCTCCTGGCGGAGATGGCCGCCGCGCCGGAGAGCACGCTGGGCGAGCTGGGGCTCCTGCGGGGCGCGGAGCGCCGGCAGGTGCTGGAGGCGTGGGGCGGTGCGCCGGCGGAGCCGCCGCGGGCGCCGGTGCACGAGGCGTTCGCGGCGCGGGCCCGGGAGCACCCGGACGCCCTCGCGGTGGAGCTCGGCGACGAGCGCCTCTCCTACGGCGAGCTGGAGGCGCGCGCGAACCGCCTGGCGGGCGCGCTGCGGCGGCGCGGCGCCGTCCCCGAGGCCCGGGTGGCGCTGTACCTGGAGCGCGGCCCGGAGATGGTGGTGGCCCTGCTGGCGGTCCTGAAGGCGGGCGCCGCCTTCGTGCCGCTGGACCCGGCGTACCGCTCGGAGCGCCTGGCGCGGATCCTCCGCGACGCGGCGCCGCGCGTGCTCCTCACCACCTCCGCGCTGGAGGGGACGCTGGACGCCGGCGGGGTGCCGGCGCTCCGCCTGGACGCGGACCGCGACGAGCTGGCCCGGGAGGGCGCCGACGCCCCGGCGGGCGGGGTCGCCCCGGAGAGCCTGGCGTACGTGATCCACACCTCCGGCTCGACCGGGGAGCCCAAGGGGGTCGCGGTACCGCACGGCGCGCTCGCCGCCATGGTGGCGGCCGCGGCGCGGCTGCACGGCGTGGGGCCGGGGACGCGGCTGCTGCAGGCGTACTCGCTGGGCTTCGACCCGGCGGTGCTGGACGTGTTCATGGCGCTCACCACCGGCGCCTCGCTCCACCTGGCGAGCCGCGAGGACCAGCTCTCCGGCGAGCGCCTGGCCGGGCTGCTGCGCGAGCGGGAGATCACGGCCGCCGCCCTCGCGCCCGCGCTGCTGGGCGCCATGCCGGACGCGGAGCTGCCGGCGCTGCGCACCGTGATCGCAGGCGGGGACGTGACGCCGCCTGAGACGGTGGCCCGCTGGTCGCGCGGCCGCAGCTTCTGGATCGCCTACGGGCCGACGGAGACCACGGTGGTCGCCACCGCGCTGGAGGCCGCCGGCCCCGACCCCGCCGCCCCCCTCGGCCGGCCGCTCCCGGGGGTGCGCGTCTACGTGGTGGACCGCGCGGACCGCCCCGTCCCGTCCGGCGTCCCCGGCGAGCTGCTGGTCGGCGGGGCGGGCGTGGCGCGGGGCTACCTGGGCCGCCCCGACCTCACGGCGGAGCGGTTCGTCCCCGACCCCTTCGGGGGCCGGCCCGGCGCGCGCCTCTACCGCACGGGCGACCGGGTGCGCTGGCGCGCGGTCGGGAGCCTGGAGTTCCTGGGCCGCCTGGACCAGCAGGTGAAGGTGCGCGGCTTCCGCATCGAGCCCGGCGAGGTCGAGGCGGCCCTGCGCGAGCACCCGGCCGTGCGCGACGCCGTGGTCGCAGCGGGGACGGACGCCGCCGGCGAGCGGCGCCTGGCGGCCTACGTGACCCCCGCCGACGTGCCCGTGGACGCGCTCCGCGCCCACGCACGCGCGAAGCTGCCGGAGCACATGGTCCCCGCCGCCTGGGTGGCGCTGGACGCGCTCCCGCTCGCCCCCAGCGGCAAGGTGGACCGCCGCGCCCTCCCCGCGCCCGGGTCCCTGGCCGCCGCGGAGTACGTCGCGCCGCGCACCCCGACCGAGGAGCTGCTCGCCGACATCGTCGCCGCGGTGCTGGGGCTGGAGCGGGTGGGCGTGCACGACGGCTTCTTCGACATCGGCGGGCACTCGCTGCTCGCCACGCGCGTCCTGGCGCGGATCCGCGCGGCCTTCGGCATCGACCTCCCCATGCGCGCCCTGTTCGAGGCGCCCACCGTCGCCGGCCTGGCCGAGCGCCTGGCCGCGGCGGAGCCGGATTCGGCGGGAGCGGGCGCCCTCGGCGCGGCGCTGGAGCGCCTGGAGGAGCTGTCCGACGAGGAGGTCATGCGCCTGCTGGGGGAGGAGTGAGGGCCCCCACCCGGCTCGCCTCGGGCTCGCCACCCTCCTGCGGGCGGCGGAAGGCCCCCCACCCCCAGCCCCTCCCCCGCAAGCGGGGGAGGGGAGAACGGCGGGTCGTTGCGATCCGGCTGGGCGCCCGCGTGAGGGATGCGAGCGCGAAGCGGCGAGACCCGGGGGCAGTTTCCCGGGCTCGCCTCCGTTGGGCAGCGTTGTTTGCTGCCCTACGGAGCCGCAGCCCGACCCCGGCGCAGCCGGGGGCACGCCCGAACCGAGCCGTGTCGTTGATTCGTCCGAACCGGTGAATTGATGTCGAGCAACCTGGACCGGCTGGCGCAGCTGTCGCCGGAGCGCCGCCGTCTGCTGCAGAAGCTCCTGGAGCAGGAGGCGGAGAAGACGGGGGGGACGGACCGGATCCGCCGCAGGGGCGGGGACGGGCCCGTGCCGCTCTCGTTCGCGCAGCAGCGCCTCTGGTTCATCGACCAGCTCGACCCCGGCACGCCCGCCTACAACATGCCCTTCCCGCTGCGCCTGCGGGGACGGCTGGAGGTGGCGGTGCTCCGGCGCGCCCTGTCGGAGGTGGTGCGCCGGCACGAGGCGCTCCGCACCGTCTTCGCGGCGGACGGCGACGCGGCCGTGCAGGTGGTGCTCCCCCCCGCCCCGGTCGCCTTCCCCCTGGTGGACCTGGCCCGGCTGCGGCCGGAGGCGCGCGAGGCGGAGACCCGCCGGCTGGCGGGCGAGGAGGCCATGCGCTCCTTCGACCTGCGGCGCGGGCCCCTGCTCCGCTCCACGCTGCTCCGGCTGGACGCGCACGACCACGCCGCGCTCTTCACCATGCACCACGTGGTCAGCGACGGCTGGAGCATGGGCGTGCTCACCCGGGAGCTGTCCACGCTCTACCACGCCTTCGTGCGGGGCGAGCCGTCGCCGCTGCCCGAGCTGCCCGTGCAGTACGCGGACTATGCCCTCTGGCAGCGGGAGCGCCTCTCCGGCGAGGCGCTTGAGGCGCAGCTCGGCTGGTGGCGCGAGCGGCTGGAGGGGGCGCCGCCCACGCTGGACCTCCCCGCCGACCGGCCGCCGCGCGCCCCCCCC
>DATABU010000683.1:0-5782 GCA_036259415.1 Longimicrobiaceae bacterium | reverse complement strand
CAGGGGCACGTCCAGCCCCGTCAGGCGTCCGGTCAGCGAACCCTGCGTCAGCAGCACCACCGGGGCGCTGTCCTGCACCATGTCCAGCAGCCGCTCCTGCGGATAGCCCGGGTCCAGCGGCAGGTACGCGCCCCCCGACTTTAGCACCCCCAGCACGGCCACCACCAGCTCGAACCCGCGCTCCACGCAGATCCCCACGCGCACGTCGGGGCCGACGCCGAGGCCGCGGAGGTGGTGCGCCAGCCGGTTGGCGCGGGCATTCAGCTCCCCGTACGTCAGCCGCCGGTCTTCGTAGACTACCGCCACCGCGTCCGGCGTGCGCCCGGCCTGCGCCTCGAACCGCTCGTGGATGAACGAGTCGGCGGGATACGGCGCCTCCGTGCGGTTCCACTCCTCCGTCACGAGCCGGCGCTCCTCGTCCGACAGCAGCGTCAGCCGGTCCACAGGCCGCGTCTCGTCGGCCGCCATCCCCGCGAGCACCCGGCGCAGGTATCCCGCGTAGCGCTCCACCGTCGCCCGCTCGAACAGCGCCGTCGCGAACACCACCTCGCCCGCGATCCGGCCCTCGGCTTCCCGGAGCTCGAGCGAAAGGTCGAGCCCGGCCGTCGAGCGCGGCTCCGGAGCCGCCGCGTCGATCTGCAGGCCGGGCAGCTCCGCGTTCCGGGGGGCGTCCCGCCACGCGAACGCCGCCCGGAACAGCGGCGTGTCGAAAGGAGCGGCGCCCTCCGGCTGCACGAGCTCCACCAACCGCTCCAAGGGGAGGTCCTGGTTCCGCAGCGCACCCTGCACCCGCGCCTCGACCCGCCGCAGCAGCTCCGCGGCCGTGGGCGAGCCCGACAGGTCCACCCGCACCGGCAGGGGGTTCACGAAGGAGCCGATCACCCCTTCCACCTCCCGGCGCGCCGGCCTGCCCATGGAGGTGCCGATCACCAGGTCCGTCTGCCCCGACAGCCGGCCCAGCACCGCGGCCCAGCCCGTCAGCAGCGTCGTGGGCGGCGTTGCCCCGTGTCGGCTGCCGAGCGCCCTGAGCGCCGCGGTCACCTCCTCGTCGAGCTCCAGCCGGACCAGGGCCCCGGCGTGGTCCGGCTGCGCGGGGCGCGGGCGGTCCGCCGGCAGCTCCAGCGGCTCCGGGGCGTCCGCCAGCGTCTCCCCCCAGTACTCCGCCTGCTGCCGCAGCAGTCCGCCGTCCATCACCGTCACCGACAGCGATGTGGAGGATGTCCGACCAGCAAGCACGTCCATAGCCTGTTTCCCCTCAGAAAAAGATTCTTCGTCGATTTCGTTGCAACGGACCGTGGTCTGTGGTCCGCGCGCCGCGCATGGTCATTCCGAAGGAGGCGCCTGATGGATCTGCGCCGGTGCAGGATCTTCAGCGCCGATCGCGGAATCTGCTCACCCATGCTCGTGGATCGCGTCCGGTCGCGGACTCGCCGGGTCCGTACGCCGCATATGGGCGCGTTCGCGGCGGAAAACCTGCGAGGGCCGGGATCCAGCACGCCGGCTGACCATCCGTACCGGAGAGTAGGTTTCTCAGTCGGCGCCACGGAGATTCTGCACTGGCAATGATCGCGCGGGCGCCTCCTTCGAAATGACGGCGGCGCGGTCGCGTGCAACCGAATCGACGATGACCCCCCCGATCTCGCCGAAGACGTGAAACTGTTGGGGCCATGTGCCCCGCAGGATCCCTTGTCTTGCCGGCTTGCGGGATGGACGACGTGCCGCGCGCCGCCGGCCCCGCCGAGCCTCAGCCCTCGCCCGCGGCGGACGCGCGGATCGCGCGGGAGATCGCCGCCCCCACCACCTCGATATTCCCCTTCTTCCACATCGAGTGGTGCGCACCCGGAACGCGCTCCAGCCGGAACGGAGCGCCCCCCGGGATGTCCCGCCAGCCGCGGCGCGGGTCGCCCGCCACCTCGTCGCTGATGAAGAGGTGGACGGGGACCGGGAGCGGCCGGGGGACGAACTCCGCATAGGCGCGCTTGAGGAGGGCGATCCGGCTGTCCACCTGCTCGGCCCGGGCCACGGTGAGCGTTTCGGGAAGGAGCCCACGCGCCTTGCACGTGGCGATGAAGGCCGGCAGGTCCTGGCCCTCGGTATCGTCCTTGAGCGCCCGGAGCGCCTCGGGCGTGGCCGGCGTCATGCCGCTGTCCCGGGCCAGCAGCTCCAGCACCGTGAACTGCCGCGCCCGCGGCGAGTTCCGATTCGGCAGGCCGGTCGGGTTGGAAGCGTCCAGCAGCCCGACGAACTCCACCGCCCGTCCCGTCATGACCAGCCGTTCCGCCACCGCGTAGGCGAACACCCCGCCCGCCGACCACCCCGCCAGGCGATACGGCCCCTCCGGCTGCACCTCCGTAATCATCCGCACCAGCCGGGTCACCAGGTCGTCCAGGGAGCCGAGCTCGTCCGTGTCGTTGAGCGGCCCCGGCAGGGCGTAGATGGGGATCTCGGCGTCCAGGTGCGCGCGGAGGAGCTGCCCGTAGAAGACGACCCCCTGCGCGTCGTGCGCCACGAACAGGGGGCGCTCGGAGCCGGTCTCCCTGACCGGGATGGCGTGGTCGGTGCCGAACCACTCGCCGGTCCCGGCCATCCGCGCCGCGAGGTCGCAGAGCGTGGGGTGCGCGAACACGTCCTCCACCGTCGCCGCGGGGTTCAGCGCCTCGCGCATCCGGCTCACCAGCCGGACGGCGAGCAGGGAGTGGCCGCCCAGGTCGAAGAAGTGGTCGCGCCGGCCCACCTGCTCCACCCCCAGCACCTCGGTCCAGATCTCCGCCAGCACCCGCTCCGTCAGGTTGCGCGGCGGCTCGTGGCCGCGGCGCGCGTACGCCGCGCCGTCCGGCGCCGGGAGCGCCCCGCGGTCCAGCTTGCCGTTGCTCGTGAGCGGAAGCGCCTCCAGCGGCACGTACGCCGCCGGCACCATGTACGCCGGCAGACAGGCGTCGAGGTGCGCCCTCAGCGCGTCGGCCGCGGCCTCGCCCACGACGTAGGCGACCAGCCGCTTCTCCCCCGGGGCATCCTCCCGCGCCAGCACCACCGCCTGGCGCACCGCCGGGTGCTCGCGGAGCCGCGCCTCGATCTCGCCCGGCTCGATGCGGAAGCCGCGGATCTTCACCTGGTGATCGGTCCGCCCCAGGAACTCCACCGAGCCGTCCGGGAGCCACCGCACCCGGTCGCCGGTGCGGTACAGCCGCGCCCCCGGCTCGGTGGCGAAGGGATCGGGAACGAAGCGCTCCGCCGTCAGCGCGGGGCGCCCCAGGTACCCCCGCGCCACCCCGTCCCCTCCCGCGTACAGCTCGCCGGGAACGCCGATCGGGACCGGACACAGGGCGGCGTCCAGCACGTACACCCGCGTGTTGGAGACGGGGCTCCCGATCGGCACCGGGCCCCCGCTCCACGCCTCGCCCACGGTGTGGCAGCAGGTGAAGGTGGTGTTCTCGGTGGGGCCGTACCCGTTGACCAGCCGGAGCGCGGGGAAGCGCGCGCGCACCCGGGCCACCGCGTCAACGGGAACCACGTCGCCGCCGGTCAGGAGCTGCCGCACGCCGGCCAGGTCCTCCAGCCGCTCCCGCGCCATCGCCTCGAAGAGCCCCGCGGTCAGCCAGAGGGTGGTGACCCCGTGCAGGGCGATCGCCCGCCCCAGCTCCTCAAGCAACGGGTTCGTCCCCGGCACCAGCACCAGGCGGGCCCCGTTCAGGAGCGCGCCCCAGATTTCCAGCGTGGAGGCGTCGAACGAGACCGGCGCCGCCTGCAGGATCACCTCGTCCTCCCCCAGTTCCACGTAGTTCGCGCCGCGGACCAGCCGGACCACGCTCCGCTGCTCCACCGCCACCCCCTTCGGGGTGCCCGTGCTCCCCGAGGTGTAGACCACGTAGGC
This sequence comes from Longimicrobiaceae bacterium, assembly GCA_036259415.1. GTDB lineage: Bacteria > Gemmatimonadota > Gemmatimonadetes > Longimicrobiales > Longimicrobiaceae > JAFAYN01. The sequence goes on along the minus strand of DATABU010000683.1, from coordinate 1,911 downwards.
GAGGCTGCGCGGCCCCGCCGCGAGCGCGGGGGCGTCGGCGCGCTCGGCGGCGATCTCCGCCCGCGCGCCGTCGATGCTCACCACCGGCAGCCCGGAGGGAACCGGGAGGGCGCCGCGCGTCCCCTCCTCCGTCACCAGCACCGCCACGTCGGCATCGGCCAGCATGAAGGCCAGCCGCTCGGCGGGGTAGCGGGGGTCGAGCGGGACGTACGCGCCCCCCGCCTTCAGCGCCGCCAGCAGCGCCACCACCATCTCGGGGCCGCGCTCCAGGCAGATCCCCACCCGCGCCTCGGGGGCCAGCCCCCGCCGGAGAAGGTGGCGCGCCAGGCGGTTGGCGCGCTCGTCGAGCGCGCCGTAGGTGAGCGGCGCGCCGGCGCCCAGCAGGGCGGGCGCGTCCGGGGTCCGGGCCGCACGCTCGGCGAAGAGCGCGGCAATTCCCCGGTCGGCCGGGTATGCGACCGCGGTGTCGTTCCACTCCTCCACCACCCGGCGCCGCTCGGCCGCGGGGAGCAGCTCCAGCCGGTCGACCGGCTTCGAGTCGTCCGCCACCATCCCTTCCAGCATCCGCCGCAGGTAGACCAGCCAGCGCTCCACCGTCTCCCGCTGGAACAGGGCGGTGGCGTACTCCACCCCCCCCTCGATCCGCCCGCCCTCCTCCCGGAGCGCCAGCGAGAGGTCGAACTTCGCGGCCACCGGCAACGGCGAGCCCCCGGAGCCCGCCGGGTCCAGCGGGCCAAGTGCCAGCCCCGGCAGCTCTAGGCTTCCCTCCGGCGCGTTCTGCCAGGCGAACATCACCTGAAAGAGCGGGGAGTGCGCCAGGCTGCGCGTGGGATGGACGCGCTCCACCACCTGCTCGAACGGGATGTCCTGGTTCTGCTGCGCCTCCAGCGCCCGCGCTTTCACGCGCCCCAGCGCCTCCGCCACCGTCGGCGCGCCGGAAAGGTCCACCCGCACCGGCAGCGTGTTGACAAAGAAGCCGATCAGACCCTCGATCTCGCTCCGGCCGCGGTTGGCGCTCGCTGTGCCGACGACGACGTCGTCCTGCCCCGAGAGGCGGGAGAGCACGGCCGCCCATCCGGCCAGCAGCGTCATGAACAGCGTGGTGCCGTGCCGCTGCGACAGCGTCTTGAGCGCCGCGGTCAGCGCCTCGTCCAGCTCCACGTTCACCGACGCGCCCGCGAAGTCCTGCTTCGCCGGGCGCCGGTGGTCGGCCGGAAGCTCCAGCAGTTCCGGCGCGCCCGCGAGCGTTTCGGTCCAGTACTCCGCCTGCGCCTCCAGGACGGGCCCTTCCACCCAGCGGCGGTGCCACGCGGCGTAGTCGGCGTACTGCACCGAGAGCGGCGGGAGCGGATCGGGCTCGCCGCGCGCGAAGGCGGCGTACAGCGCGGCCAGCTCGCGGAAAAGCACGCCGGTGGACCAGCCGTCGGAGACGATGTGGTGCATGGTCAGCAGCAGCACGTGATCGTCCGCCGCCATGCGCACCAGCCGGCCGCGGACCAGCGGCCCCGCCTCCAGGTCGAAGGGCGCCTCCGCCTCGTCGCGCATCAGGCAGTGCAGCTCGTCCTCCGCGTCCGGCGCGGCATGGAGATCGTGCTCCACCAGCCGGAACCCGCTCTCCTCGACAGGGGCGATGTGCTGGACCGGCTCGCCATCCACCGTCGTGAAGGAGGTGCGCAGCGCCTCGTGGCGGGCGACGATGCGGTCCAGCGACCGCACCAGCGCGCCGCGGTCCAGGTCGCCCCGCAGCCGCAGGCGCATGGGGATGTGGTACGTGCTGCCCAGGTTCCCGAGCTGCTCCAGAAACCACAGCCGCTGCTGCGCGAACGACAGCGGGACGCCGCCCGTGCGGTCCACACGCTCGATCGCGGCCGCCTCGGCACGCGCGGCGGTCTGCACCCCGCGCGCGAAGTC
>DATABU010000682.1:0-12560 GCA_036259415.1 Longimicrobiaceae bacterium | reverse complement strand
CCGCCCCGGAGATCCCGGGGCGGGCGTCGCTCCACGCGGGCGGGGCCGCTCAGCTGCGCGGCGGGGCCCGCCCGTCCTTCGCCGCGCCCGCCGCGGCGCCCATCCGCTGGCAGCGCTCGCGGCACTCCGCGGTGCAGCGGCCGTCCCTGCAGCAGTCGGCCTGGCCGGCGTCCCCGCCGCAGCACTTCCCGTCCTTGCAGCACCCCTCCTCGCAGCACCTGCCGTCCTTGCAGCAGTCGGCGCCGTGCGCGTGGGCGCCGCCCCCGCGCGTCGCGGCCATCGCGGCGTGCATCCCGTCCAGCTTCGCGCGCTGCTCGGCGGTCAGCACCTCCCGCGCGCCCGCGGCGTCGTCCTGCCTGAGCGCCTGGAGCCGCTGCACCTGGGCGTCGGTCAGGGCGAGGTCGGCGCGGTGGTGCCCGACGAGCATGGCCGGGGTGGGGGCGTGCTCGCCCCCGCCGTGGGCGCAGCCCGCCTTCCCGGCGGCGTGCTCTCCGTGCCGGTGCGCGCCGGCCGCCGCGGGGGCGTGCTGCTCGTGGTGCCCCGCGTGGGCGTGCGCGGGGGGACTGCCTCCCGCGGCCTGGGCGTCCAGCCGCGCCGCGGGGGCGAGCGCGATGGCGAGCGCCGCGAGGGCGGCGATGCGGTTCAGCTTCATGGTGTGGTTCCTTTCCCCTTTGATGTGTCCGTGAGGTTGGCCTGAAGTGCCGGAGGGCTCCGGCGCGGCTACGCCTCCGGGGGGCGGAACGGGGGGGCGGGGTCCGGCGTCGCCCCGGCGTCGCGCGGGGGCGGGAAGTCGTGGAGCTCGCCGTCGCCGGGGGCGGGGCGGGACCCGGGAGCCGCGCCCACGAATGCGAGGGTGCAGGGCCCGGCGCCGGGAGCCATCAGCGGGCACGCGGGGAGGTCCCGGTCCGGGGACCGGGGCGGGTCGCCCGGGGAGGGCGGGCCGTGGTGCGCGTCCCCGTGCTGGTGGTGGGCCGCCACGAGTGTCATCGCGCCGTCGCACACGGCCGCCCACGCGCCGCCCGCCGCGGAGAGCGGGAGCGCCAGGAGCGCGAGCAGCGCGGCGAGGGTGCGGAGGCGCGGCCTCATGCAGGGAAGGGTAGCGCCGGGACGCGGCCTGCTCAAGTCGGGAGCCTCCCCACGGGGGTCGTCCACGGGAGGGCCCGCCGGCTACTCCCCGACTTCCTCCTTGAGCCGCTCGCGCAGCCCCTCCAGCCAGGCCGGGCGCGGCGCCTGCGAGCGGCCGTAGAACGACTCCAGCAGCTCCACGAACGGGTCCACCGACTCGCGCCGCAGCTTCGCGGGGAGGTCGCGCAGCAGCACGCCCGCGGCCACCGTGGCGACGGTCGGGTCCGGGGTGGCGGCGTCGCTCCGGGCGCGCTCGCGGACGTACCAGTCCGACAGCTTGCGCCGGTTCGCCTCGTAGGGGCTGGCGCCGTCCAGGAACTTCTTCAGCCCCATGGGGCTGAGGCCGACCCCGTACGCCACCTGCCGGAGCGACGTCTCCCGCACGCGCAGCTCGGCCGTCTGCCGGATCTGCTCGATGCTGGGCGCTTCGCGACGCCGCTTCAACGGGCTCCCCCGGTCACCGGGAGCCCGCCGGGGCGTATTCTCTGTTTACTTCTGGCTTGAGTACACTGGAAAGATTAGGCACCCGCCCGCTGAGGGGCAAGGTGCCGCGCCGTCCCCGCACCGCGGCCGGGGGTCAGGCGCCCTTCCGCGGGCCGCGGCGGACCGGGTAGGCGGCGCCGGGAGGGGGAGCGCCCCCGCCGTCCACGCGCGCGCGGAGCCGGACGAGCCAGGCGGGGCGGGGCGCCCTGCGCTCGTCGTGCAGCCGCTCGTAGTGCTCCACCGTCCGCCGCAGCGCCGCCGGCCGGTCCGTCTCCGCGAGGTTGCGGAGGCTCTCCAGGACCGCCACCTCCATGTGCTCGTCGTCCGGCACTTCACCGTAGCGGGCGCGGCTGTCCTTCAGGAACCAGCGGATCAGCTTGGCCAGGTTCCCCCTGGGGAGGTGCCCCGCGTTCACCAGCTTCTCGACCGAGCTCTTGCTGATGCCGATCTCGGCCGCGAGCGCGCGGTAGGAGCTTTCGCCGCTGCGGACCAGCAGCCAGCCCCGCGCCGCCCGGAAGGAGACGGCGTCGGGGTCCGGTTGTCCATTCTGTCCAGGATCGGTCGGTTTACACTGTGTACGGTACGCCGGGGCCGGGCCGCGCGCAAGCCGGGATTGCCGCGGCGCGCCGGACGGCTACGTTTCTCCGGTGTCCATCCGCCCGCACCCGAGACCCCATGCCCGTGATCCGCACCGTCGCCCTGGCCGCGGCGCTCCCGCTGCTGGCCGCCACCGCCGCCGCCGCGCAGGCCGGCGGCTTCGACCTGCGCACGCGCCCGGAGCGCACCGAGGGCCGCGAGACCAGCCGCTACGCCGAGGTCACGGCGTTCCTGGAGGCCGCCGCGCGCGCCGCGCCGGAGATGCTCCACCTCACCACCTTCGGCTACAGCTTCGAGGGGCGCCCGCTCCCGCTGGCGGTGTGGGGGCGGGTGCCGGACGCGGGCCCGGAGGCCGTGCTCGCCTCGGGGAAGACGCGGGTGTACCTCCAGGGGAACATCCACGCGGGGGAGGTGGAGGGGAAGGAGGCGCTGCTGGAGCTGGTGCGGGCCCTGGTGAACGGGGAGCACCGCGAGTGGGCGGACTCCCTGGTCCTGCTCGTCGCCCCCATCTACAACGCCGACGGGAACGAGCGCGTCAACCTCGTGAACCGCCCGCACCAGCACGGCCCGGTGGGGGGGATGGGGCAGCGCCCCAACGCGCAGGGGCTGGACCTGAACCGCGACCACACCAAGCTGGACTCGCCCGAGGCGCGCTCGCTGGTGGGGATGCTGAACCGCTACGACCCGCACGTGCTGGTGGACCTGCACGCCACCAACGGCACCTACCACGCCTACCACCTGACCTACGCGCCGCCGCTGCACCCGGCCACCCCCGCCGCCATCGCCGACGCGCTGCGGAGCGAGTGGCTCCCCGCGGTGACGCGCGAGCTGAGGCGGCGGGACGGGTGGGACGTGTACCACTACGGCAACGTCCCCGCCCCCGAGTCGCCCTGGGCGGCGGCGCGCGGGGCGGAGCGCGGCTGGTACACCTTCGACCACCGGCCCCGCTTCGGCAGCAACTACGCGGGGCTGCGGAACCGCTTCGGCATCCTGAGCGAGGCGTACGCCTACCTCACCTTCCCGGAGCGGATCCGGACCACGCGGCGCTTCGTGGAGGAGGTGCTCCGCTACGCGCACGGCCACGCAACCCCCATCCGCCGCGCCACCGAGGACGCCGACCGCGCCCCGGTGGCCGGGCGGACGCTGGCGACGCGGGCCCGCCTCCTCCGCTCGCCCCGGCCGGCGGAGATCCTGATGGGCGAGGTGCGCGAGGAGCGGAACCCGTACACCGGCGAGCCGATGATGCGCCGCCTGGACGTGCGCCGCCCCGAGCGGATGCCGGAGCTCATCGCCTTCGAGGCCGCGGAGACGGAGCGCGCCCCCCGCGCGTACCTGGTCCCCCCGTCGCTCGCGGAGGCGGCCGAGCGGCTGCGCGCCCACGGCGTCCGCTTCCGGGCGCTGGAGCGCCCGGCGCGGCTGCGGGTGGAGGAGTTCCGCATCGACTCGACGCGGGTGGCGGAGCAGGAGTTCCAGGGCCGCCGCGAGCGCGAGCTCTTCGGCGGGTACCGGGCCGCGGAGCGCGATATCCCCGCCGGCACGCTGGTGGTCCCCACCGATCAGCCGCTGGGCAGGCTGGCGTTCGTGCTGCTGGAGCCGCGCTCCGACGACGGCTTCACCGCCTGGGGGCTGCTGGACGAGGCGCTGAAGGACGCGCCCGCCCACCCGGTGCTGCGCACCCACGGCGCGGTGCCGTAGCGTGAGCCCCGCGGGCGAGTACGAGCGCGTCTACGCCGTGGTGCGGCGCATCCCCCGGGGGCGGGTGGCCACCTACGGGCAGGTGGCCGCGCTTGCGGGGCTCCCCGGGCAGGCGCGGCGGGTGGGGTACGCGCTCGCCGCCCTCCCCGGCGGGAGCGCCGTCCCCTGGCACCGGGTGGTGAACGCACAGGGGCGGATCAGCGCGCGGGGCACGGATCCCGGCAGCGTCCTCCCGCAGCGCTTCCGGCTGGAGGAGGAGGGGGTCGGGTTCGACGAGGGCGGCCGCATCCCGCTGGAGCGCTTCGGCTGGCGGCCGCGGGAGCGGCGCCGGGACACCTGAACATCCACCCCACGGACGACATGGCGGGACGGCCCTGGATCCTGGCGGAGACCACCTGGAAGACGGTGCGCGACACCGCGTACGAGGTGGCGGTGCTCCCCTGGGGCGCCACCGAGGCGCACAACCTCCACCTCCCCTACGCCACGGACGTCGTCCAGTGCGACGTGGTGGCCGCGGAGGCGGCCCGGCGCGCCTGGGCGGCGGGGGCGCGCGTCGTGGTGCTCCCCACCGTCCCCTTCGGCGTGCAGACGGGGCAGCTCGACATCCCCCTCTGCCTGAACCTGAACCCCAGCACGCAGGCCGCGGTGCTGGCGGACCTGGCCGCGTCGCTTGAGGGGCAGGGGATCCGCAGGCTGGTGGTGCTGAACGGCCACGGCGGCAACGACTTCCGGCAGATGATCCGGGAGCTGCAGCCGCGCACCGGGGTCTTCCTCTCCGCGGTGGACTGGTGGAGGACGGTGGACGCCGCGGCGTACTTCGACCGGCCGGGCGACCACGCCGGGGAGCTGGAGACCAGCGTGATGCTGCACGCCGCGCCGGGCCTGGTGCTCCCCCTGGCGGAGGCGGGGGACGGCCGTGAGCGCCGCCCGCGCGTCGCCGCCTTCCGCGAGGGGTGGGCGTGGACGCCGCGGCGCTGGACCGCCGTCTCCGCCGACACGGGGGTGGGCGACCCGTCCGCCGCGACCGCGGAGCGCGGGCGCGCCTTCCTGGACGCGGTCGCGGAGCGCATCGCGGGCTTCCTGGTGGAGCTCGCCGCCGCCGACCCTGCCGACCTGTACGAGTGACCATGGAGATCGTCCACCTGGCGGACCGCCCCGAGCTGGTCCCCACGCTGGCGGAGTGGTTCCACGCCGAGTGGGGGCACATCGTCCCCTGGGGCACGGTGGAGGGGTTCGGGGAGATGTTCCGCGGGCAGCTCCGCCGCGACGGGCTCCCGCTGGCGCTGGTCGCCCTGGAGGGCGGCGCGCCCATCGGCACGGCGAGCGTGCGCGTGGCCGACATGCCGGAGCGGCCGGAGCGCACGCCCTGGCTGGGCGGCGTCTACGTGCTGGAGGCGGCGCGGGGGCGGGGGGTGGGCGAGGCGCTGGTGCGGGCCGCGGAGCGGTGCGCGCGGGAGCTGGGCTTCCGCGAGATGTACCTGTTCACCACGGACCGCGAGGGGTTCTACCTGCGGCTGGGGTGGAGCGTGCTGGAGTACGCGGACCACCACGGCGAGCGCGCCTCCGTGATGCGCACTTCGCTCTGACGGAGGCGCCCGGACGACGTGCAGGGTCGCGTCGGACCCGCTTACTTGATGGCTCATTCCGTGCAGTCGGCTTCCGCGTCCGCAACCGACGCTGGACCCTCCACCCAGGGCATGCGACTCATGGAAGCAGCTGCGCCTCGCGTCGCGGTGTACGGACACGTCGATTCGGATGCGTACCTGCTCAACCAGGTGTTCCCGCACGCGCAGCGGATCCGGGTCCGTGTCGGGGAGTCCGGAGACGAGGTCCTCCAGCGGCTCCCCGACGGCATCCGGTGGTTCGTCTTCCACGTCAACCTGACCTACAGCGACAGGGTCCCCACCGGGCGCGCAGCCCTCCTGGCCTCTCTCCGGGCGCGGGGGATCGAGGTACTGAACGGGCGGGTGCTCGACATCTCCAAGACCACAGTGCAGCGGGCCTGCGCAGGAGCCGGGCTCGGCTCCACCCTCGCCGGACGCGACGGGGATCCGGCGCAGCTCGTCATCGTCAAGACCGACTGCAACTGCGGCGGGCTGTCCGAGGTGATCCTCAAGCCCGCGGACCGGGAGATCCTCGACCTCGCGCACCAGCCGACCCCGGCCTGGACGCGCGACTACCCGGTGCTGCCGCGCGGGGACGTTCCGCCGGAGACCTGGGACGCGGGCGACTTCGTGGTCGAGCGGTTCGTCTCCAACCGGTCGAACCGCTTCTTCCGGGCGTACGTGGTGCGGGACCGCCTGGTCGTCTCGCGCGTGGTAGACCCGGAGCCGGTGAAGCGGATGCCGGCGGGGATCCCCCGGGAAGACTTCTTCTTCACCCTGGAGGGGCCCGCCGCCGGCCGGCCCGTCCTGGTCCACGCCGACGCGGACGATCCGCCGGGAGACGTCGCAGGGGACGTCGCGCGCTTCTGCCTCTCGTTCGGTCTCGACTTCGGGGCCCTCGACGTGGTGCAGGACGACGACGGCGCCTCGTACATCGTGGACGTCAACACCACCCCGGTGTGGGGAAAGACGGGCCACCGGGACATCCTCGAGTTCCTCGCCACCGGCCTCCGCGACGCCGGAGGCGGCGGCGCCGCGCTGCCCCTGCCCGGCCTCGCGGAGTAGGGCGCGGTGTGCGGCATCGCCGGGGCCTGGAGCGCCGGCCGCGAGCTCGATCCGGAGACCGGCGTCCGCGCCGCCGGCATGCTCTACCACCGCGGGCCGGACGACCAGCGCAGCGGACCCGGACCGCACGAAGGTACGCTCCTCCTGGCCACGCGCCTCAGCATCCAGGACCTGAGCCCCACCGCGCACCAGCCGATGTGGAGCGGGGACCGGCGCACCGGCGTGGCGTTCAACGGGGAGATCTACAACTTCCGGGAGCTGCGGGGCGAGCTGGAGCGCGCGGGACACCGCTTTCGCTCCAGCGGCGACACCGAGGTGCTCCTCCGCGGGTTCCAGGAGTGGGGCGTGGACGTGCTCCCCCGCCTGAACGGGATGTTCGCCGCCGCGCTCTGGGACGGGCGCGCGAGGACGCTGTGGCTCGTGAGGGACCGCCTCGGCGAGAAGCCCCTGTACTACTGGCACGAGCCGTCGACCCGGACGCTCGTCTTCGCATCCGAGATCAAGTCCCTGCTGGTCTGGCCGTGGATCCCGCGGCGCGTGGACACCGGGGCGCTGCATACCTACCTGGCGCTCGGGCACGTCCCGGCGCCCCGCACGATGTTCGAGGAGGTCCGCAAGGTCGTGGCGGGCGGCATGGCCCGCTACGACGGCGAGAGGCTGGAGCTGCGCCGATGGTGGGTTCCCCCGCAGGCCCCGCCCGAGGCCGGCGATCCGGACCGGCGCCGGAAGGAGGTCCGGGAGCACGTCGTGGCGGCCGTGGAGAGCCGGCTGGTCAGCGACGTCCCCGTGGCCGCCACGCTGAGCGGAGGGGTGGACTCGAGCACCGTCGTCGGCATCGCCACCCGGCTGCTCGGACGCGACATGGTGACGGTCACGACCGCGTTCGAAGCACCCGGTCGGGCCGCGGAGCTCGACGGCGACGACCGCGCGGCACTGGAGGTGAGCCGCATCTTCGGGACGAAGCACCTCCGCGTCGTCGTTCCCCTCGACGGGGACCTGCTGGCGGAGGAGCTCCGGCGGATGGCGTGGCAGCTGGACGAGCCGGTCAAGAACCCGTCCTGCATCGCGATGTCGCTCCTCGCGCGGGAGCTGGGCGCGCAGGGGCTCAGGGTCCTCCTGACGGGGGACGGAAGCGACGAGCTCTTCGGAGGGTATCAGCGCTACCTGGACGAGAGGGTGCTCGCGCCGGTCCGGGCGGACCGCTGCGGCCCCCGGGCGCCCGGTCTGGGCGACCGCCTCCTGAAGCTGCTGGAGCGGACGGCTGCGCCCGTGGGGTCCCCCGCCTGGTACCTGGGCTGGTGGAGGACCGCGATCGGGCCGGAGGAGCGGCTCCGGCTCCTGGAGCCGGAGCTCGGCGGGGAGAGCGCCGCGCCGGAGGCGGCCGTGCGCGACGCGCTCGACCTCTGCACGCACGGCGGCGCCGCCGACCGGCTGGCGCTGGCCGATCTGCTGCTCTGGATCACGGACGCCTCCAACCTCCGGTCGGACAAGATGACCATGGCGCACTCCGTCGAGGCGCGTGCTCCCTTCCTGGACCACCGGCTGGCCGAGTACGCGCTGGGCGTCCCGTTCGACGAGAAGGTGGGACCGGGCGACCTGAAGTGGCTGCTGAAGGGGGCGTTCGCGGACCTTCTCCCGAAGGTGGTCACGGAGCGCCCGAAGTGGGGCTGGATCTCCCCGGTGGAGGCGTGGATCTCGGGTCCGCTCCGGCCGCTGGTGGAGCGTGCCGTGGAAGCGCTGCCGAACACCGGCCTCTTCCGCCCCGAGGTCGCGGAGCTCGCGCATCCGGCGCATGGCGGCCGGCGGTCCGGTGCGCTCTGGCTGCTCGCCATCCTGTCGCTCTGGTACGACGCCTACGTCGAACCGCTCGGGCTCCGCGAGTAGGGGCCGGTCCGACCGGGCCGGGCCGTGCGGGTCTACCCGCCGTCGTCCTCGCGGCGCGCCTGGTAGTACCCGGCTGCGTACCGGTGGAGGTCCGGCTTTTCGGTGCTCCAGGTCCACGCTCCGCTCGGCCCGACCCGGATGTCCGTGGCGGGGTCGAAGTCGTACGCCCGCAGCCCCTCGTGCCGGTCCATGTACGCCCTCCGCTCCTCCGATCCGTGCCAGAGGAGGGCGAGCCGGCCCTCCAGGTAGGTCATGCGCCCCTGCACGCTCTCGTGGAACGGGTCGGCCCAGGCGCGGAAGTGGGACTCCTGTGCGGCGTTCATGTTCAGCGGCGCGAGCGCGCGGCCCAGCTTGCCCATCCCCGCGCAGACGAAGGCGTGGGCGCCTCCCCCCATGATGAAGGTGTCGTACACGCCGTGCCGCTCCAGGACGGAGCGCCGTATCCCCCAGGCCCCGCCCATGAACGGCCAGCGGTTGGCCACCGAGAAGTCCAGGTCCAGTCCCGAGAAGTACAGGTAGCCGGTGGAGTAGGCGCGCAGGTACGGCCCCCAGTCGTCGAGCTGCTCCGGGAGGGTCTGGCGGGGAAACCGATAGCCGTGGGAGAAGAGGTGCACCATCACGCTCTCCTCCAGCGCCCGGCACGCCTTCCCGGGCCACCCGGGGTCGTCGAAGACGATGTCGCAGTCGAGGAGGGCGACCTTCTCCACCCCGGCGGGAAGCGCGGACGCGGCCACGTTCAGCAGGCGCTCCTTCTGCCACATCACGTCTCCGCCGTCCACCCGGACCAGGATCTCGGCTTCGTCCTCCCCCAGCTCGAACTCCCCGTCGAACGAGAGCTCGGCGGTGACCAGCGGGACGTCCAGGCGCTCCCTGAAGACCCGGTAGTTCTCGCGCCGCGAGCGGTACCGGCACGGGTTGAAGTACGCGGTCACGGCCCAGATCTCTCCGTCCTTCATGCGGCCTCCCTCCTCGGTCCGGGGTTGGGGACGGGTGCTGCGGCTCCCGCGGCGGATCAGCCCCTTTGCCGCCGTAAACGGCCTCGCGAGCACGAGCAGATCAGGACAGCAATCAACAAGCCAGGGAGCGGACACCAGGAACGGCGCCGCGGAGGCGTGCTCCGGACCCCGGTCCGCGGTTTGCAGCCGCCGTCTCGCAGGCACACCGGTGGCTGCTCACCTTCTCCGCACGGCGGCATGCTCCTACCGGCCCAGCTGCTTGGATGGCTCTCCCGCGGCGAATGCACCGTCCTGGCCGCGCCGCAGCAGCGGTGGGGGGACCCGGGAACCATCACCCGGGCGGCCCGCGTCGCCGGGAGCCCCTTCGCCCTCCTCCTGGTCGACCCGGGCGCGCAGGCCCTGGAGCGCCTCGAAACGCCCGGCCGCGTCGAGGCGTCGTGGGCACGGACGCGCTGGCTGCTCCTCGTGGAGCGGGACCTCCTCAGGCTGGGCTACCACCTCGGCGCCTTCATCTCCTCGCTCGACACGGTCCAGGACGGGCTCGTCGTGCTCCTCCCGTGGTCGGCGCCTCCCACGGTGGACCGCGCGCGCAACGACGAGGTCGTCCGCTCCTTCGCGTGCGCGCGGGCGACCCTCGCCGCAGCCCTCGCCGGGGACCGCGCGCCTCAGGAGACCTGCTTCACGGTGCTCTCGTCCGTCCTCGCGCGCGGTGGCGAGGTGCCGCGCCTCACGGTCCACCAGCTCGGGAAGCCCGGGCCGCAGCGCGGCCCGCGGAAGGGAGAGGTGCAGGGCGCGCAGGAGCCGACCGTGGGAGCCATCGTTCCGCACCGCGGCGACTTGGGGCACCTCCGGACGTGCCTCCACTATCTCGACCGGCAGGAGCGCCCGGTGGACGCGGTGGACGTCTGCTTCGACGAGGAGGTGGGTGAGCCACACGCCGGGCTGATGAGGGAGCGCCCCGGGTCCCGGTTCTTCGTCACCGCGCCCACGGGGGTGGGGCCCTACGTCGCGCGGCGCGAGCGCGGCGAGAATGCTCCCGAAGAGCTGATGCTGTTCCAGGACTCGGATGACGCATCCTGCACGAACCGTCTCGCGTGCCTCCTGGACGTGGTCCGCGAGTTCCCCGGCGCGCTGGTGGGGAGCCACACCATCGAGCTCGACCTCACGGCCGCGCTCGTCCGTGCCGTGCGCTTTCCGCTGGACGTCCGGCGCGCGCTCGCACCCGGTCCCCGGTACTCGCAGCTGCACGGCACGACCATCGTGCCGCGCGAGTCGTTCCGCCGGATCGGCGGCTTCTCGACGGCATGGAAGGTCGCGGCCGACGAGCAGTTCCTGCTCCGGGCGTTCTTTCGCATCCCGACGATCCGGAACGCCGACGAGTTCCTGTACGTGACGCGGCTCCGGCCGGACTCGCTGATCGCGTCGCCCGAGACCGGGATGCGCTCGGCGCTCCGCCAGGAGCTCTGGCCGCAGTGGCGGAGGGCGTTCTACAGGGTCCGCGACGGCCAGGAGCGCCTCGAAGACTCTCCCCTGAGAGTGGTGGACCGCACCCCGGCGGCGGCGCTCTTCCGGCTGCCCTCGCCCGCGGCTCACGAAGAAATGTCTCCTCCAGCGTCGTGCTCCTGACGGCGGGCGAGCCGGACCCGGTACTCGCCGACGAGCTCGTCGACGGCCTCCCTCGAATAGCCGAACAGCAGACCCCGGTCGTAGGGAACTCCGTGGTTCAGCCGGCATTCCGGGTCGAGCCGCCGGTACAGGTCCACCTTCTCGATCCGCTTCCGGAGCGTGTCCCACCCGTCGTGGTAGCAGACGATCTCCTCCGTCGGGACGACCTCGCCGAAGTCGGAGACGTTCACGGGGAGGTAGCCGTTGTGCAGCGGCTTGTCACCCGGGCGCAGGCCGGGTCTGTAGCGCCAGATGCGCCCCTGCCGGGAGGTCGCGGCTCCCATGAGGGGGACCATGAGCGGGTACTCCGGGTCGTTCCAGGTGGAGACACACCTCACCCGGATCGCCGCCACGCCGGGATCCACGCCCGACAGGAAGGAGCGGACCCGTTCACCGGGTTCGAACCGCACGTCGTCGTCAGCGGCGACGACCCAGTCCGGCCGCTCGAAGTCGGCCATCCGGTAGAGGAGGTCGAGGTTCATCGATTCCGGGAAGAACCAGGGGTCCTGCGACAGGGCGGGGTTGGCCGTGAAGTGGTTGGAGACGACCGGGTGCTCCTGGAGGACCTGCGCCGTAGAATCGACGCTGCGGTCGTCCAGCGCGACGACCGAATCGCAGTACGCCGCCATCCCGTCCAGGGTGTCCTTCAACCTCGACGCGCCGTTCCGGACCATCATGATCCCGAGGATCCGCATCCGTGTCTCCCGTCCGCTGGACGCCTGCGCCGGCTTCGGCTATGCCGTTCGCCGGCCCGCGGCCAGCCGGAGCAGCGCCGAGACGAAACGGTCCACGCAGAAATGCCGCTCCGCCACCTCCCGGCACACCTGCGGATCCACGTCCATCGCACGCTGCACGTCGTGGACGAGCCGAGACGTGTCCGCCCCCATACCGGCCCCGGTCAGGTTCGCCTCCAGCAGCGCGCCGACGTTGTCCGCGTGGACGGGACCGGCGTAGCCGAAGCCGGCGCAGAGGGCCGGGACTCCGCAGGCGAGGGCTTCCATCACCCCCCGGCCGGACGAGACCACCACGTCGAACCCGGGAATGAAGTTGTGGATCGAATGGCAGGGGATGTGGTTGATCAGGGTGATCCGCGCGCCCCAGCGGTCGCTGATCGGCCAGAACGCCGCTCCGTCGCCCACCACGGTCAGGTCGACCTCGCGGGGAGCAAGGGAGTCGATCACGGCCTCGACGACGGGTCGCTTGAAGCCCTCCAGGCGAGAGCACACCAGCACCCGCGGGACCGAACGGTCCGCCCGCGGCCCGCGAGGCGCCGGCCTGAACCGTTGGAGGTCGACCCCCTGGTGCACCAGGGCCAGCTTGTGTGCCGGGACCTGGCCGCCCTGGTGGCGGAACGCCGTCTCCGTCATGCAGACGAAGTGATCGCAACGCCGGACGAACGCATCCGAGAACGACGTGAACGCGTTGTGGACGATGCAGATCACCGGGACCCCGTCAGGCAGCTGGTCGAGGACGTCGTCGGAGACGA
>DATABU010000681.1:0-2765 GCA_036259415.1 Longimicrobiaceae bacterium | reverse complement strand
GGCCGCGTCCGGGTCGGACGCCTCGGCCGCGGCCGCCAACGGCGCAGCGGCGGCCGCGCCGGACGCCGTGTCGCCTGCGGGTCCCCCGCCGGGCCGCTACGTCTGCCGCCAGCACACGACCACGATGGGCTACCTCACCCTGGAGGAGGGCGGCGCGTACGAGGTGAGCGGCGTGCGCGGCCGCTACGGCTACGACCCCGCGACGGGCGCGTTGAGCTGGCGGGGCGGCTCGTACGACGAGTGGGGCTGGGCGGGCGCCTACGAGCACGTCGCCCGGCCCGCAGGGGACGGCCGCCCCGACGAGGACGTCGTCCGCCTGACCAGCGAGGCCGACGGCCTCAAGATCGACTGCTTCAGGATGGCCGACGAGTAGCCCGTCTCCTACGCCCGGCGGCCATGCGGCAGGGGACGCTCGCTTCACGTCATTGTCTCGGACACCACTCACAGGAGGAGGCGGAGAGATGACGAACGGTTCTCGTGCTCCGGACGACGGTACTCGTGCGTCCTGTCGTCACGCGCCCGGCGGCTCCCGCGTCCGTGCGACCCGGGCCCTCCTGCTGCTGGCAGTCTGCCTCCCGGCGAGCGGCTGCGCCGGGCTGCGGGTGAAGAAGCCCGTCTCCGACGCCACTCCTCCCTCGCTCGTCTGGAACGTGTTCAACCATGAGACGCGCGACCAGGCCGACCACCCGGGTAGTCCCACCATCCAGGTGAAGCGCGGGCACGGCCATCGTATCGTCCTGAAGGCCCACGATCCCGGCGGCCTCAGCTCGATCCAGCTGAATCCCGGGCTCGGCAGCGGGGAGCTGTGGTGGCAGTGCAAGAGCTCGAACCTCGCACAGAACAAGACCGCCACGCTCGCCCCGGCCACCCAGAACCTTTCACCCAGCTCGGACGGCACGGTGCTGACGAGCATCTTCCTGATCCAGGAGCTGAGCTTCGCGATGGAGTGCCAGCCGGGGTGGAGCTTTGCTTCGGGAGGCGGCAAGCTGACGGGTCGGGCGAGCAACTACTACGGCGGCGTTACGACGGAAGTCATCACCTTCGCCGTTTCACCGTAGTCGCGGCCCGGCGCGCGTGTCGCCCTCCGCCCGGACTACCGCCCGCCCGGCCTCGCGCGCGCCGCCGCCCCCTCGTTCCCCACCCGGTCCACCGCCGAGACCACCACCTCCTCCGCGGCCGCCCCCGTGCTGTCCGCGGCGACGGCGTGCGTACGCATCCACCCGGGGAGCACCTCCCGCCGCCAGCCGCCCGGGAAGCGCGAGCGCACCACCCACCAGTTCGTTCCCGCCCGCCCGGTCGGCTCCAGCGCCACCTCCACGCCGCCCGGACCCCGGCGCGCCTCCACCCGCGGCCGCCCCGGCGCCCCGGAGTACAGCCAGGGAGAGGCCGGGACCAGCGCCGGCTCCCCGTACGCCTGCGCGGCGAGCCGCGTCGCCAGGCTGTCGGGGTCCTGCATCAGCACGCGCATGCTGAAGTGCACGTTCCCCGTCGCGCCGGGGTGGCCGCGCGTCACGTACACCTGGCCCAGCACCTCCGACGCCGGCCAGAACGGACGGTCGCCGTAGGCCACGCGGCTGGTGAAGTTGCCGGGCCACAGGTGGCGGCCCCGCGCGTTGTGCTCCGCCCACCAGCCGAGCAGGACGGGGTAGCTCTGCGGCGTCTGCGCGATGGGCCAGTAGAGCTGCGGGACGAAGTAGTCCATCCAGCCGTTCACCCACCACTTCCGCGCGTCGGCGTACATCTCCCCGTACTGGTCGAGCCTGCTGGTGATCGGCTCCGGGTGACCCGGGCGCCAGACCCCGAACGGGCTGATCCCGACCTTGACCCACGGCTTCTCCCGCTTGGTCTCGCGGTACAGGCGCTCCACGAAGCGGTCCACGTTGTCGCGGCGCCAGTCGTCGCGGCCCATCCGGCCGCCCCCCTCCACGTAGCGCCGCCAGCTCGCCTCGTCGGGGAAGTCCACCATCCGCCCCGCCGAGTCGAGCACCGGGTACGGATAGAAGTAGTCGTCGATGTGGATGCCGTCCACGTCGTAGCGCCGCACCACGTCCAGCATCACCCGGAGGGTGCGCTCCTGCACCTCCGGCTCGCCCGGGTCCATCCAGAGGAAGCCGCCGTACCGCTTCACCAGCTCAGGGTGGGTGCGGACGACGTGGGTCGGCACCTCGGGCGTCGTGGCGCTCGTGTGCCGGGCGCGGTACGGGTTGAACCACGCGTGCAGCTCCAGCCCGCGCCGGTGCGCCTCGGCCACCGCGAGCGCCAGCGGGTCGTAGAACGGCTCCGGCGCCCGCCCCTGCTCGCCGGTGAGGTACTCCGACCAGGGCTCCAGCTCCGAGGCGTAGAGCGCGTCCGCGGCGGGCCGCACCTGGAGGATCACCGCGTTCAGGCCGAGCGCCTTCGCCCGGTCCAGCACGGCGACGAGCTCCTCCTGCTGCTGCGCCACGGGGAGGCCGGGGCGCGAGGGCCAGTCGATGTTCGAGACGCTGGCCACCCACACCCCCCGGAACTCCCGCTGCACCGGCGGCGGCCCTTCGGGCGGGGGCGCCGACGTGGACGTCGGCGTGGCGGAGCAGGCGGGGAGCCCCGCCGCCAGCGCGAGCGCCAGCGGGGCGCGGAGCCGTGCGAGGTGGATGCGCGTGCGCGGCCGGGGCATGTGCCTCCTCGGGTGGGACGGTGGAAAGGACGCGAGGCCCGGCGCGGCGGAGGACGTGCTGCCTCCCGATCACGGGGGAGGGAGAGAACGGCGAGACCCCCTCCCCCCGGCC
>DATABU010000680.1:0-10549 GCA_036259415.1 Longimicrobiaceae bacterium | reverse complement strand
CCCCGCCCGACCCGGGCGGGGACGCCGCGCGCGTGGGGCGGGGGCGGGTCAGCGGCGGCGGTCGGAGCGCGGGATGCCGACGGTGACGCCCAGGCGGAAGGTGAGCAGGTCGGTGTCGCTGCGCGACGGGGTGAGCAGGAGGCCCCCGCCGGGGAGGTCGTGGATGTCGCCCTCGCGCAGGTAGCTGGCCTCGCCGTTGTCCTGGTAGACGACGCCCAGGTCCAGCGAGATCGGCGAGGGGCCGCCCCGCAGCGGGGCGTAGATCCCCGCTCGGCCGCCGTAGGAGAAGGTGGCGTCGTCGTAGTTGGTGGTGCGGGCGAAGTCCAGGTCGTCGTCCCGCCCCTCCACCGACGACTCCGTGAACAGGTAGTTCACCCCCACGAAGGCGCCCACGTACGGGCGCAGCCTCCCGTCCGGCACCCCCAGCTGCGGGCCGATCCCCAGGAAGGCGATGTTGTTGCTGGTGTTCACGTCCACCGTGATGCGCCCGCCGATGGTGGAGCTCAGCGGGACGCGCATCCGCTCGTTGCCGTAGTTCAGGAACGACGCGTCCACACGCAGCGCCAGCGGGCCGCGCGCGGCGGGCTGGTAGAGGAAGTGCACGTCGCCGCCGAAGCCCTGCTCCACGTTGTCGCGGAACTCGCCCTGCGGGCGGCCGTAGGCGAAGCCGGCGCCGGCGTAGGCGCCGCTGGGCCGCTGCAGACGGGGCGCTCCGTCCTCCCATGCCTCCCGGGGGTCGTGGAGCTGGCCGTGGGCGCCGGAGCCTGCGAAGATCAGAACGCCCAGGAACAGGGCGGAAGCGCTGCGTCTCATGGGGACCTCGGGGTTTGCTGGAGCGTGGGTCGGGACCTGCTTCTGCCCGGGAGAAAGGCAACGCGCGGGCCGGTCCGGCGTCCTGGCGCAAGTCGTTGGCGGACATCGGGATCAATTGTTCCCAGCCTCCGCCGCGGGTGTCGTCTGTCCCCGTTGGAGGACAGGGCCGCGTGTGCGGCGGAGACGCCGGGGGTCCCTCGCCCCGTGCGTCCGGGGTAGATTGGGGGCGCGGCGGGCGCCCGCCCCCGCGTCCACCCCAACGAGCGGATGAGAGATGGCCGTAGAGATCACCGGCGAGTACGCGGGCGACCTGAAGACGACGCTCCGCCACGGCCCGTCGGGTCGCGAGATCCCCACCGCCGCCCCCGTCGACAACGCGGGCGACGGCAGCTCCTTCTCCCCCACCGACCTGCTGGCCGCCTCGCTGGGCGCCTGCATGGTCACCACCATGGCCATCGTCGCGGCGCGCGAGGGGATCCCCTTCGAGGGCGCCGCCTTCACCCTGGAGAAGCACATGCGCTCCGACCCGCGCCGGGTGGACGCGCTCCCCGTGGTGGTGCGCATGCCGCGGGGGCTCACCGGGGAGCAGAGGACGCGGCTGGAGCACGTCGCGCGGACCTGCCCCGTGGAGCGCAGCCTGCACCCGGACGTGCGCCGGGAGATCAGGTTCGTCTACGAGTAGTTGGAACTTCGGGGGTCGGGCGTGCCCCTCGCTGGCGCTCGGGTCGGGCTGCGGCTCCGTAGGCCGGCAAACAACGCCGGCCAACGGAGGCGAGCCCCGCCAAACGGCCGGCGGGTCTCGCCGCTTCGCGCTCGCATCCCTCACGCGGGCCCCCAGTTTGGGGCAGGCGGTGTGTTTCCTGGGAGCAGGCCGGGAGGAGGTGGGGTGCTCCCGGAGGAAATGGAGCTGTTTGAGCGAAGCGAGTTCTCCATTTCCGTAGGGAGCGCCCCGCCGACGACCTAAAGCCACCGAACCCCGCCGGAGCGCCACGACCGCCATTCTCCTTCTCCCGCTGCGGAGGAGGCGCCTGCACCAGGCCGGACGGGTCAGCCGAACAGCGTCGGCTCGGTGGCCAGGGCGGCGATCTTCCGCTGGGCGACGGGGAGGGCGTATGCGTCCAGCTCGCCGGGGGCGGCCCAGGCCCAGGCGTCGTAGCCCAGCGCCCGCGGCTCGCCGCCCAGCCACTCGCAGCGGATGGCGTGGTAGGTGGCCCGCACGTGGGTGAAGGCGTGGGCCACGCGGCCGATCTCCCCGACGGCGCGCACCCCGGCGCCCAGCCCGTCGCGCACGGCGCGCTCCGCGGCGGCGGCGGCCGTCTCTCCGGGGCGGCGGACCGCGGCGGGGAAGGCCCACATCCCCCCCAGGCGCGCGTCCACGGGGCGGCGCACCAGGAGCAGGCGGCCGTCGTGCTCCGTCACCGCGCTCGCGGTGTCCTCGTGGGGAACCGGCTTCGTCATCCTGGGCGCGGGGCGCTCCTCCCGGGTGCCGTGCGCATACGCCTGGCACCACCCGCGCACGGGGCACTCGCCGCAGCGCGGCGCGCGGGGGACGCAGACGGTGGCGCCCAGCTCCATTACGGCCTGGTTCAGGTCGCCGGGACGGTCGCCGGGGACCAGCGCGGAGGCCAGCGACCACAGCTCCGCCTCCGCCGGCTCCGCCGAGTCCGTCCAGCGGGCGAACACCCGGCGAACGTTGCCGTCCACCAGCGGCTCCTCCTGCCCGAAGGCGATGGACATCACCGCGCCCGCCGTGTAGCGCCCCACCCCGGGGAGCCCCCGGAACGCCTCCGGGTCGCTGGGGACCTCGCCGCCCCAGCGCTCCGCCACCTCCCGCACCGCGCGGTGGAAGTTGCGCGCGCGCGAGTAGTAGCCGAGCCCCTCCCACTGCTTCAGCACGTCGTCCAGCGGAGCCGCGGCGAGCGCGTCCAGCGTGGGGAAGCGCGCCAGCCAGCGCTCGAAGTAGGGGCGCACCGTCTCCACCCTCGTCTGCTGCAGCATCACCTCCGAGAGCCACACGCGGTACGGGTCCGCCGCCGTCCCGGGGGCGGAGCGCCAGGGGAGGTCGCGGCGGTGCGCGTCGTACCAGCGGAGGAGGCGGGCGCGGAGCGGGGCGAGCACGCCGGCCGCGAGGGGCCGGGTCACTCCGAGACCCAGCGGAAGGTGAGGGTCTTGCCGCGGAACTCCTCGCGGCCGAAGTCCCGGTCCGCCAGGATCGCGGTGAGCAGGAGCAGGTGCGAGTACTCCAGGCGGACGCCGAAGCGCGGCCCCTCCGGCTCGAAGAAGGCGCAGTGCGGGCCGCGGTCGCTCCCCCCGACCGAGAGCTTCGCGGAACCGGCCCCGTAGGAGACCGTCAGCCGCTTCCGCCCCCGGACGCCGGGAGCGCTCTCCAGGCACACCGCGGTGGAGGTGCCGGGGTGCGACGACACCTGGACCTCCACCCGCTGCCCGTCGCGCTCCAGGGTCTGCGCGTGCGCGGCCCGGCCCGACGGCGCCAGCGCCAGGAGCCCTACCGCCGCCGCCTGGAGAATCGCTCGCCGATGCACGTCGCCGCCGGAGAAGGGGGGAGAAGGTCGCCCCGGGTCGTCCCGGGCACCGCAAATATAAGCGATGAAGGAATTTCCGCGAGGGGCTCGATGCCCGCCTACCGCAGCTCCCGCAGTTCCGGTACCCGCCAGGCCACCCCCAGCACCGTGGCCGCCAGCACCGCCCCGCCCAGCGCCAGCGCAGCGGGCGCCCCCAGCCAGCGGGCCAGCGCCCCCGCCTGGAGCGACCCCACCGGCGTCATCCCCAGGAACATGAAGACGTACACCGACATCACCCGCCCGCGCAGCCGGTCCGGCACCAGCGACTGGAGCAGGGCGTTGACGCTGGCGTTGTTCAGGATCATGCAGAACCCCGCCGCCGCCAGCAGCACCATCGACGTCGGGAAGGAGCGGGAGAGCGAGAACGCCGCCACCAGCACCGCGAACGCCAGCATGGCCGACAGCACCAGCGGGCCGCGCCGCACCCGCCCGCCCAGCGCCGACAGGGTGATCCCCCCGGCCAGGGCGCCCGCTCCGCTGGCCGCCAGCAGCCAGCCGAGCCCCTGCGCCCCCACCTCCAGCACGTCGCGCGCGAACACCGGGAGGAGCATGGCGTAGGGGAAGCCGAACACCGAGAGCGCCGCGATCATCCACACCAGCGTGCGCACCACGCGGTCGCCGCGGATGAAGGCGAAGCCCTCGCGCAGGTTCTCCAGCGTGGACGTCGTGCGCTCGGGACGGCGGAAGGGCGGGAGGCGGATCATCAGCAACCCGGCGATCACCGCCAGGTACGAGAGCGAGTTCAGGTAGAAGCAGGCCGCGATCCCCACGGTCCCCAGCAGCGCCCCCGCGAAGGCCGGGCCCACCACGCGGGTGGCGCTGAACGCCGACGAGTTCAGGGCGATTGCGTTGGTCAGGTCCTCCTGCCCCACCAGCTCCACGAAGAACGACTGCCGGGTGGGGATCTCGAAGGCGTTGGCCGTCCCCAGCAGGAAGACCAGCGCCAGGATCCAGGGCACGGTGATCCGGCCCGTGTCGGTGAGCACCGCCAGGACGAGCGCCAGCACCGCCGCCGCCGCCTGCGCCGCGAGGATGATGCGGCGCTTGTCCATCCGGTCCGCCACCACCCCCGCGTACAGCGTGAAGAGGAGCACGGGGAGAGAGCCCGCCGCCGTCACCGTGCCCAGCAGGAAGGCCGAGTCGGTCAGCTCCAGCACCAGCCACCCCTGCGCGGTGGACTGCATCCAGGTGCCGATCAGCGACAGGAGCTGGCCGGCGTAGAAGAGGCGGAAGTTGCGGTGCCGGAACGCGGCGAGCGCCCCCCGCGCCAGGCTCGCGGCGCGCGGGCGGGGCGGGGCGTCGGGGACCTGCACCGGCGGCCCCACCGCGGGGGACGGGGCGGCCTCGGGGTGGTCGCGAGCCTCCTCGGCCCGCCCGGGGTGTGCTGCGCTCAGGTCGGTCTCCCTGTTCCGGCGGAGTGCGGCCCCCTAGCTTGCGGACGGCGAGGGCGATCCGGGCCGCAGCCGGGTGGCCCGCGTTGTGCTGCTCCCGCCGTTTCGGCCGCGTCAACGGGGGAACCATGCGATTCACGAACTATACCCGCTACACGGGCCAGCGGGCGGACGCCCTGAACCTCCAGGCGCTCCTCGACCACCTCTCCGACTTCCTGCTGCAGAGCGGGTTCGCCGGGGGGGAGTACTCGCACCCCTACTGGGGGGAGTTCGGGGACGAGGACGACCGCTCGCTCGACGCGCTCAAGGAGGCGCTCCTCCGCGCCCTGATCGAGAGCGGACAGCTCACCCCCGAGATGCTCGCGGAGCTGCGTGGCGAGGGCGAGGGCGACGAGGCGGTGCGGCAGGAGATCGCCGAGCTGCTGGATCGGCTCGTGGAGCGGCTGGTGGAGGAGGGCTACCTGAACCTGACGCAGCCCGGGACGCCCGGCGCGGTCCCCCCGCAGGCCGGGGAGGGGAAGACCGACGAGGCGCGCTCCGCCGCCCGGCAGGTGGAGTTCAACCTCACCGGCAAGGGGATCGACTTCCTGGGGTACCGCACCCTGCGCGGGCTGCTGGGGGCCATGGGGAAGTCGTCGTTCGGGTCGCACGACACCCCGCACCTGGCCACCGGCGTCGAGGCCGAGTCCGCCAGCCGGCCCTACGCGTTCGGCGACACGCTCAACCTGGACATCCCCGCCACCCTGAAGAGCGCGCTCGCCCACGAAGGGCTGCGCGAGGACGGGAGCATCGACCTGGACTACGGGGACCTGTTCGTCCACCAGTCCGAGTACCGCTCCAGCTGCGCCACGGTGCTCCTGCTGGACACCAGCCACTCCATGATCCTGTACGGGGAGGACCGCTTCACCCCGGCCAAGAAGGTGGCGCTGGCGCTCACGCACCTCATCCGCACCCAGTTCCCCGGCGACACGCTGCGGGTGGTCACCTTCGGCGACCGCGCGGAGGAGATCCCCCTCTCGCGGCTGGCCCAGGCGCAGGTGGGTCCCTTCCACACCAACACCGCCGAGGGGCTCAAGCTGGCGCGCAGGCTCCTCCTGGCGCAGAACAAGGACATGCGCCAGGTGGTGATGATCACCGACGGCAAGCCGTCGGCGCTCACGCTGCCCGACGGGCGCGTCTACAAGAACTCCATGGGGCTCGACCAGCGGGTGCTGCGCGAGACCTTCCAGGAGGTGGCCGCCTGCCGCAAGGCGGGGATCCTCATCAACACCTTCATGCTGGCCCGCGACCCGTACCTGGTGGCCTTCGTCAACCGGGTCACCGAGATCGCGCGGGGGAAGGCGTACTTCACCACCACCCTGACCCTGGGGCAGTACATCATGAAGGACTTCCTCCGCCGCAAGACGCGGAGGGCGGGGTAGCCGTCTTGGAGGACCGGGTGGAGGGGGAGCGCTCCCCCGTGCTCCGCCGCTGGGGCGCCGCGACGCTCCTGGGCGTCGCCGGCTACCTCCTCAACCAGCAGCCGCTCCCGCTCTCCCCCGGGACCGACCTGCTCTTCGGGGGGGTGGCGTACCTGCTCGCGGCGGTGGCGCTGGGCCCCGGGCCCGGCCTCCTCGCCGCCGCGATCGCCTCCGCCCGCACCCTCTGGCTCTGGGACCACCCGTACGCCTGGCTGATCTTCAGCCTGGAGGGCGCCGCGGTCGGCTGGCTCTCGCACTCGCGCGGGCGCCGGCCGCTGGTGGCCGACCTCCTGTACTGGACGCTCGCCGGGGTCCCGCTGCTCTTCCTCACCTACGGGATGCTGCTCGACGTGGGGGGGAGCACCGCGGCCGTGCTCTTCCTGAAGCAGCCCTTCAACGGGCTCATCAACGCCCTGGGCGCGGAGGCTCTCTTCCTCCTCCCCCGGGTGCGGCGGGTGCTCCGCGGGTCGGGGGAGCCGCGGCTGCGCTCCGCCCTGGCGGTGGTGGTCACGCTGGCGGCGGTCACCCCCGCGCTGGGGTTCGGGGTCTGGAGCGGGCGGCAGGAGTGGGAGCGGAGCCTGGGAGGGGCCCGGGAGCGCGCGGTGCTCTTCTCCCGCTCCTACGCCGCCTCGCTGGGGCAGTACGTCGACCTGCACGAGCGGGCGGTGCGGTCGGTGGCCGAGTCCGTGGAGCTCCGGGGCGAGCTGGACCCCGTGCAGCTCCAGCGACTGCTCGCCGCCGAGCGCGAGGAGTTCCCGGGCTTCGGGGAGATGTACGCCGCCGACTCGCGGGACAGGGTGCTGGCCGCACACCCGCTCCGCGGCCCGCGCGGCGAAGCCCGGGTGGGAGCGGACGCGAGCGGTCCGGGCTACGTCGGCCGCCTGCGGGAGACGCGGGAGACCGTGGTCTCGGACGTGCTCGCCGGGGGGGCGGGCGGACCGCGCGTGGCGCTCGCCCACCCCGTGCTGCTCGGGGACACGCTGGCAGGGTACGTGGTGGGCGAGCTGGAGCTGGGCGCCCTCCCGCCCCCCGTGGCCGCCCCCGACTCCGCGGAGCGCTTCCGAGTCGCCGCGGCGGACGGGGCGCTGATCTTCGACTCCGGGGCGCCCGGGTCCCCCGCCGGCGCCGTCCGCACCCTGCGCGGCTCGCGGGTCTTCGCCGCGGTGCGTGCCCTGGGCGGCTCCGGCACCACCACCTTCCGGAGCCGCGACGCATCCACCCCGGCGGGGGCCACCGCGGCGCAGGTGCTGGCGGGGGCCGCCGCAGTCCCCGGGCTGGACTGGATGGTGTGGACGGAGCAGCCCTACCCGGCCATCCAGGCCGCCGCGGCCGAGTCGTACGTGCGGCTCCTGGCGCTGCTCATCGTGGTCACCCTGCTGGCGCTGGGCGTCAGCGACGCGCTGGCGGCCTACCTCTCGGGCCCCCTGCTGCGGCTGCGGGAGGCGTCCGGTGCCCTCGCCGCCGGCGCGCTGGACGCGCGGGTGGGGCGCCTCCCCGAGGCGGCGCCGCTGGAGATCCGCGAGCTGAGCCGGGCGTTCGACGAGATGGCCGCCTCCCTGGCCGGGCGCACCGAGGAGCTGGAGGAGCTGGGGGAGATCGCCCGCTCGCTGGCCTCCACCCTGGACGCCGACGAGCTGCTGCGGCGGATCACCGACGCCGCCACCCGCCTGGTGGACCCGGACGGGTGCGGGATCGCGCTGCTCCGCCCGGGGGGCGGCGCCCTCCGCGCCGCCGACTACACGCTGGGCCTCCTGGCCCCCAGCGCCGGGCGCGAGATCCCGCTGGAGGAGTCGGTCATCGGGTGGGTGGTCCGCCAGGAGAGCTCCGTCCTCCTCCCCGACGCGGCCTCCGACCCGCGGATCCGCCGCGCCTACATCGATCCCGCGGTCGTGGGCTCGGTGATGTGCTCGCCGCTGGTGGGGCGCTCCGGCCCGCTCGGCACCCTCACCGCGGTCCGCGCGCGCTCGGGGGAGCACCCCTTCACCCCCGCCGACCTCCGCCTCCTGGAGCGGCTCGCCCGCCACGCCGCCGTCGCGGTGGAGAACGCCAACCTGGTGGCGGCCGAGCGCCGCCGCGCCGGCGAGAGCGAGGCCATCCGCCGGGTCGCGCGGACCGTCTCCGCCGCCCAGGGGCTGGGGGAGACGCTGGCGGTGGTCGCGCGCGAGGCGGGACGGATCGTCCGCTCCGAGGCGTGCACCGTGGCCCTCCTGCGCTACGACGGGGACGGGGAGGAGCGGCTGGAGGTGGTCGCCGTCTCCGGGGCCGCGGAGAGCCCGCCGGGCGCGGTGCTCCCGCTGGAGGGGCGGCTGCTGCGCGGCCCGGTCCACGACCTGGGCCCCGCCGTGGAGGGGGCGCGCTACGAGGCGTCGGTCCCGCTGCGGGTGGGCGAGGAGACGCTGGGGGTGCTCACCGCCATGCGGTGCGACGAGCCCTTCGGCGCCGCCGACGCCGCCCTGCTCGCGGCGCTCGCCGACCACGCGGCCGTGGCGCTCCGCAACGCCCGCCTGCTGGACGCGGCGCAGGACGCGTCGCGCGCCAAGTCGGACTTCATCGCCACCATGAGCCACGAGCTGCGCACCCCGCTGAACGCCGTGCTGGGGCACCTGCAGCTGCTGGAGATGGAGATCCACGGACCGGTGACCGAGGAGCAGCGGTCCGCGCTGGGGAGGATCGGCGCGGCGTCGCGGCACCTGCGCGGGCTCATCGAGGAGGTGCTCTCCTTCGCGCGGCTGGAGGCCGGGCGCACCGAGGTGCGCATCACCGAGGCCGACCTGGGTGCGCTGGCGGAGGAGGTGGCGGCGGTGATCGAGCCGCTCGCGCGCGAGAAGGACCTGGACTTCCGCATCGAGCGGCAGGGCGGCGCCACCGTCCCCACCGACGCCGACAAGGTACGGCAGATCCTCATCAACCTGGCGGGGAACGCAGTGAAGTTCACCGAGCGGGGCGAGGTGCGGATCCGGGTGGAGCCTCGCGACGGCGAGGTGGTGCTCGCGGTGGCGGACACCGGCCCGGGGATCGCCCCCCGCGACCGGGCGCGGCTCTTCCGCCCCTTCGAGCAGCTGCAGAGCGGCTTCTCCAGGGCGCACGAGGGGACCGGGCTGGGGCTCTACCTCTCCGGCCGCTACGCCGCACTGATCGGCGGCCGTATCGAGGTGGAGAGCGAGCCCGGGCGGGGGAGCGTGTTCTCGCTGGTGCTCCCGCGGAGCGGCCCCCCGCACTCGGGCGGCGGCGAGCCGGGGGAGGACGACCCGGAGCGAGGCAGGCCCGCAGCCTGATGCGCGTCTGAACGGCGGGGCTGGGCGTGCCCCTCGCTGGCGCTCGGGTCGGGCTGCGGCTCCGTAAGCGGGCACACTACGCCCGCTAACGGAGGCGAGCCCCACGATACTACTGTGGGTCTCGCCGCTTCGCGCTCGCATCCCTCACGCGGGCGCCCAGCCGGGGGCAGTCGGGAGGGTGGCGAGCCCCGAGCGAGCCGGCTGAGGGCATGCTCGGGGCTCGATGCACCACGCCCCCACGGCCGGAGGGCCGCGGGGGCGTGGTCGGGGGGCGGGCCGCGCCGCGCTCAGTAGAAGTAGGGGTTGGTCCCCGCGGCGTGGTCGGTCACGTCCATGATCTCGCCCACCTCCGGGATCTCCTCGCGGAGCGTCCGCTCGATCCCCATCCGCAGCGTCGCCGCCGAGGCCGAGCACCCCTGGCACCCGCCGCTCATGCGGATGTAGACGTTGTTCTCCTCCACGTCCACCAGCTCCACCGCCCCGCCGTGCGCGGCGATGCGCGGGTTCACCATCTCGTCGAAAACAGCCTGCACCCGGTCGGCGAGCGGGCCCGAGGCCCGGGAGCCGCCGCCGTCCGGGCGGGGCGCGGCGCGCGGGGGCTCCGGGACGCGCACGTGGAACCCGCTGGCGCCGTCGTCCTGCACCCAGTCCACGGTGGCGCCGCTGAGCAGGTTGGAGGTGTCCAGGTTCAGCAGCACCCGGATCCCCTCCACGTTGATGGCGATCTCCGTCCGCTCCTTGTCCTCGCGCTCCACCAGGGAGATCACGTAGGGGAGCTGCAGCGGGCTGCGGCGCTCCGTCTCCGGGGCCGTCGTGATGCGGAGGGCGGGCTCGCGCACGACCTCCGCGTCGACCAGCGACTGGATCTTCGCCCGCGCCGCCTCCGTGATCTGTATCATCTCATCGTCGCCTGTTGTCTCGTGGTTCCCGCTCCATTACACCCCTGTCCGGCGGTGGTTCGGGCGGGCTGCGGCCCAAAGTTGCCGCGGACCGGCGGGGAGCGCAACCGCGAAAACGGAAGCGGCGGC
>DATABU010000679.1:0-10589 GCA_036259415.1 Longimicrobiaceae bacterium | reverse complement strand
GGGAGCACCCCCGCCAGCGCGCTGGAGGTGAGCACGAGCGAGACGCCGGCGTCCTCCTGCATGTAGCCCAGCCGCTCGCGCGGGTACGTCGGGTCGAGCGGGACGTAGGCGCCGCCGGCCCTGAGCACGCCCAGCAGCGCGACCACCAGCTCCGGGGTGCGCTCCAGGCAGACGCCGACGCGGGTCTCGGGCCCCACGCCCAGCCGCCGCAGGTGGTTGGCGAGCCGGTTGCCGCGGCGCTCCAGCCCGGCGTAGCTGAGCGTCTCGCCCGCGAAGACCACCGCCGCCGCGCCGGGAGTGCGCGCGGCCTGCGCCGAGACCAGGTCGTGCACGCAGGCTCGGGGATACGGCGCCGCGGTGGCGTTCCAGGTCTCCAGCACCTGCACGCGCTCGCTCTCGCGCAGCAGCGGCACCTCCCGGAGCCGGCGCGCGGGTCCGGCCGTCATGCCCTCCAGGAGAACCTCAAGGTGCCCCGCCAGCCGCGCGATGGTCTCCGCCTCGAACAGCGTCGCGCGGTGGTCGAGCGCCCCCGCGAGCGCCTCTCCACCGTCCCGGAGGGTCAGGCCCAGGTCGAACTTGGCGACTCCGGCGCCTCCCCCGAACGGCTCGACCGCCAGGTCTCCGAGCGCGAGCCCATCGAGCGCAGTGGAGCGCTCCAGCGCGAACGTCACCTGGAAGACCGGCGTGAGCGTGAGGCTGCGCTCCACCTCCAGCTCCTCGACCAGGCGCTCGAAGGGCAGCTCCTGGTGCTCGTACGCCCCCAGCGCCGCCTCGCGCACCTGCCCCAGCAGTTCGCGCCAGGTGGGATCACCCGACAGGTCGGCGCGCAGGGCCAGCATATTGACGAAGAAGCCGACCAGCCCCTCCACCTCGCGCCGGCTCCGCCCCGCGATGGGGGTGCCCACCACCACGTCTGTCTGGCCAGCGTAGCGGCCCAGCAGCGCCTGCCAGCCGGCCAGCAGCGTCATGAACAGCGTCGTCCCCTCCCTCCGGGAAAGCTCGCGCAGCCCCTGCGACAGCCCGGCCGGGAGGCGGAAGGGGTGGCTCGCCGCCCGGGGACTCCGCCCCACCGTGCGCGGACGGTCCGTGGGGATCTCCAGCAGCGGCGGCGCCCCCGCCAGGCGCGCCTTCCAGTAGCCGATCTGCTCCTCCAGCACCGCGCCCGAAAGCCAGGCGCGCTGCCAGACCGCGAAGTCGGCGTACTGCACCGGCAGCTCCGGCAGACGTGGCGCCTGGCCCCGGCTCCGGGCGTCGTAGAGCGCGGAGACCTCGCGCAGGAGCACGTCCATGCTCCAGCCGTCGCTGACCACGTGGTGCAGCGTGATGGACAGCACGTGATCCGCCTCCCGGAGGCGCGTCAGCGTGGCGCGCAGCAGCGGCCCGCGCGCCAGGTCGAACGGGCGCAGCGCCTCCTCGGCGGCGAGCCGCTCCGCCGCCCGCTCCCGCTCCGCCTCCGGCAGGCCGCCCAGGTCGACGCGCGGCAGCGGCACCGCGGCGGGCGGATGGACGACCTGCACGGGCACGCCGCCCTCGCCTTCGGCGAACGTGGTACGCAGCGTCTCGTGCCGCTCCACCAGCGCGTCCAGGCTCGCCCGCAGTGCCGCGACGTCGAGCACGCCGCGCAGGCGCAGCGCGCCGGCCATGTTGTAGGCGGCGCTGCCCGGCTCCAGCCGGTCCACCAGCCAGAGCCGCTGCTGCGCGAACGACAGCGGCAGCGGCCCCTCGCGCGAAGTCCGCCCGATCGGGGGCGCGGCCCGCACCCCGTCGCCCGGCAGCGCCTCGATGCGCCCGGCCAGCCCGGCGATCGTGGGCGCCTCGAACAGGGCGCGCAGCGGCAGCTCGACCCCGAGCGCGGCCCGGATGCGGGAGACCACCTGGGCGCCGAGCAGGGAATGGCCGCCCAGCGCGAAGAAGTCGTCGTGGACACCCACGCGCGGCAGGCGGAGCAGCTCGGCCCAGATCCCCGCCAGGATCTCCTCAACGTGAGTGGAGGGCGGCACCGGCTCGGCCGCGCCGGCATCCACCGCCTCCGGCTCGGGAAGCGCGCGGCGGTCGACCTTGCCGCTGGGGGTCAGCGGAAAGGCGTCCAGCGCCACGAAGCCACCCGGGACCATGGAGTCCGGGAGCCGCTCGCGCAGCCACGCCCGCAGCTCCGCCGGCGCCGGGCGCTCCGCCCCGTCCGCGGGGAGGTGGTACGCCACCAGCCGTGCGCCGCCGCCGGCGTCCGGGCGCGCCTCCACCACCGCACCGCCGACGGCGGGGGTGCGCGCGGAGCGCGGCCTCGACCTCGCCGGGCTCGACGCGGAAGCCGCGCACCTTGACCTGCTGGTCCGTCCGGCCCAGGAACTCCAGCGTCCCGTCCGCCAGCCAGCGCACGCGGTCTCCGGTGCGGTACGCCCGTGCGCCGGGCTCGTCCGCGTCCGCGAAGGCGTCGGGGACGAAGCGCTCCGCCGTCGGCCCGGGCCGTCCCACGTACCCCCGCGCGAGCTGCGCCCCCGCGAGGTACAGCTCCCCCGGGACGCCCACGGGCACCGGCGCGCCGCGCGGGTCCAGCACCCGCGCGGTCACGTTGTCCACCGGCCGCCCGATGGGCACCGTCGCCCCGGCCTCGCCCCCGGCGAAGACGTGGAAGGTCGTGTCGATGCACGCCTCCGTGGGACCGTACAGGTTCACCACCTCCGCGCCGGTCAGCCCGCGCGCCCTCGCGGCCGCCTCCGCCGGCAGCGCCTCGCCGCCGCAGAAGAGCCGGCGCAGCGTCCCGCAGCGCTCCAGCCCGCCCGCCTCCAGCATGGCTCCCAGCAGCGTGGGGACCACCTGGAGCACGGTGACCCGCTCCCGCTCCACGACGCGCGCCAGCTCCGCGGGGTCGCGGTGCGCGTCGGGCGGGGCCACCACCAGCGTGGCCCCGGCCAGCAGCGGCGCCCAGAATTCCCACACGGAGGCGTCGAAGCCCGCGGGCGTCTTCTGCAGCACGCGGTCGTCCGCCGCCAGCGGGAAGGCGCGCTGCATCCATCCCATGTGGTTGGCGAGCGCGCGGTGCGGGACGGCGACTCCCTTCGGGGTGCCGGTCGATCCCGAGGTGTAGATCACGTAGGCCAGCCGCTCCCCGTCGCTCTCCACCGCGGGCGCGGCGGCGCACTCCTCCGCGATGCGCGCGCGGGCGGCGTCCAGGAGGAGCACCGTGGCCGCGTGCGCCGGGAGCCGGTCCTCCAGCGCCTGCTCCGTCACCAGCACGCGGACGCCGGAGTCCTCCAGCATCAGCGCCAGCCGCTCGGCGGGGTGGCCGGGGTCCAGCGGGACGTACGCGGCCCCCGCGCGGAGCACGGCCAGCATGGACACCGGCAGCTCCAGCGAGCGCTCCAGGCAGATCCCCACCCGGTCCTCGGCGCGCACGCCCAGGCGGCGCAGGTGGTTGGCGAGGCGGTTGGCGCGCCGCTCCAGCTCCGCGTACGTCAGCGTCTCACCCCGGAACGTCACCGCCACGCCCTGCGGCGTGCGCGCCGCCTGCGCGGCGACCTGCGCGTGCACGGCCTCGCGCGGGTGCTCGCGGCGCGGCGGGCGCGCCGCAAGGAGCTGCGCGCGCTCCGCGGGGAGGAGGAGCGGGACCTCCGCCACCGCGAGCTCCGGCTCCGCGGCGACGGCGCGCAGCACCCGTTCGAGGTGTCCCGCCATCCGCTCGATGGTGCCGGTCTCGAACAGGTCGGTCGCGTACTCCAGCGCCGCCGCGAGCGCGCCCCCGCTCCGCTCCCAGGTGAAGAGCGTGAGGTCCAGGGCCGCCGCGCCCCCGTCCAGCGGCTCGGGGTACAGCGTCGCGCCCGGGACCTCCACCGGCTCCGGCGCGGTGCCCTGCGGCGCCAGCATCACCTGGAACAGCGGGTTCCGGCTCAGGTCGCGCCCGGGGTGCACCGCCTCCACCAGCCGCTCGAAGGGCAGGTCCCGGCGTGCGAATGCCTCCAGCGCCGCCGCGCGTGCGCGGGCCAGCAGCGCTCGGAAACCCTCCTCCGGCACCACCTCCACCCGCAACACCAGGGTGTCGACGAACAGGCCCACGAGCCCGGCCACCTCGGGCCGGTCGCGGGTGGAGACCGTGGCCCCCACCGCCACGTCGCCCTCGCCGCCGTAGCGGGCGAGGAGGAGATCCCAGGCCGCCAGCAGCGCCATGAAGAGCGTCGCCCCCTCCGCCCGGGCGAGCGCGCGCACCCCCTCCATCACCTCCGCGGGGATCTCGAACCGGTACGTCGCCCCCCGGAAGCTCTGCACGGCCGGGCGCGGGTGGTCCGTGGGAAGCGGAACCGGCACCACGCCCCGCAGGCGCTCCCGCCAGTAGGCGAGCTGCTCCTCCAGGTCCACGCCGCGGAGCCGCTCGCGCTGCCGCAGCGCCCAGTCGCCGTACCGCGCCGGGAGCGGCGGCAGTGGCGAGGGCTCACCCGCGAGCATCGCCGCGTAGAGCGCCACGAACTCGCGCAGCAGGACCCCCACGGACCAGCCGTCGCTCGCGGTGTGGTGCATCACCACGGCGAGCAGGTGGTGGTCGTCCGCGAGGCGCAGCAGGCGGGTGCGGAGCAGCGGGCCCGCGGACAGGTCGAAGGGCGCGCCGGCGTCGGCCTGCGCGATCCGCCGCGCCGCAGCCTCGCGCTCCTCCGCCGCGAGGCCGGACACGTCGTCCACGGCGAGCGGCCACTCCCCTGCGGGGCGGACCACCTGCACCGGGCGGCCGTCCACGCTGGCGAACACGGTGCGCAGCGGCTCGTGGCGCGCTACGACCTCGCCGAGGGCGCGGCCCAGCGCGTCCGCGTCTAGCGCGCCGGAGACCCGCAGCGCCAGCGCGAGGTTGTACGCCGCGCTGGCGGGCTGGAGGCGGTCCAGGAACCAGAGCCGCTCCTGCGCGAAGGAGAGCGGCAGCGCTCCCCCCGCGTCGGCCACGGACACGGGCGCGGCGGCGTCCGCCAGGAACACCTCGGCGAGGAGCTCCACGGCCAGCCGGTCGATGCGGGTGTCGTCCAGCAGCGAGGAGACCGGCACCTGCGTGCCCAGGCTCGCGTCGAGCGCACCCTTCAGCTCCATGGCGCGCAGCGAGTCCAGCCCCAGCGCCACCAGCGGCTGCTCCCGGTCCACGCGGGCGGGATCCACGCCCAGCACCTGCGCCGCCCGCTCCACCAGCAGCTCCTCCAGCAGCGCCTGCCGCTCCTCCGCCCCCGCGGCCTCCAGCGCTTCCCGGGTGAGCCCCGCCCGGACCGTGCGCGGCGCCTCCCTCCCCGTCTCCTCCCGCACGCTCACCCCCACCAGGGGAAGCTCCCCGGCGAGGAACCCGGCGCGGCAGGCGCGGCGCTGGACCTTCCCGCTGCTGGTCTTCGGCACGCCGCCAGGGCGCACGACGGCGACCGCGTGCACCTGCAGCCCGTGCTCGGCCGCCACGGCGCGGCGGATCGACGCCGCGACCTCCTCCACGTCCGGCCGGGCCGCGTGGCGCGAGACCTCCTGCACCACCACCAGGCGCTCTTCCCCCCCGTCGTCCACGCTGAACGCCGCACCGCTCCCCGCGCGCAGCCCCTCGTGGCTGCGAAGCGCGGTCTGCTCGACGTCCTGCGGGTAGTGGTTGCGCCCGCGGATGACGATCAGGTCCTTGAGCCGGCCCGTGATGAACAGCTCCCCGTCGTCCAGGAACCCCAGGTCGCCCGTGCGCAGGAAGGGCCCCTCGCCCGTCCCGGCCTCATGAGCCCCGAAGGTCTCGGCCGTCTCCTCGGCTCGCCCCCAGTACCCGCGTGCCACGCTCGCCCCCGACACCCACACCTCGCCCACCCGGTCGGCCGGGCACTCGCGCAGCGTGGCCGGGTCGACGATCAGCACGCGCTGGGAGGGATGGCCCCGTCCGCTCCCCACCAGGCGGTAGCGCCCCTCCGGCTCCGCCTCGCGCACGCAGCCGTCCCCCAGCGCGTCGGGGTCCACGGCACGCTCCACCGGGACCTCCTCCGGCCGGCTCCCGGTGACCATCAGCGTGGCCTCGGCCAGTCCGTAGCAGGGGTAGAACGCCCGCGCCCGGAAGCCGCACGGCGCGAATGCCTCGGCGAAGGCGCGCAGCGTCTCGTGGCGGACGGGCTCCGCCCCGTTGAAGGCGATCTCCCAGTGGCTCAGGTCCAGCGCCGCCCGCTCCTCCGGCTGCACCGCGTGGACGCACAGGTCGTAGGCGAAGTTGGGCCCGCCGCTGCTGGTGGCCCGGTAGCGCGAGACGGCCTCCAGCCAGCGCGCCGGCCGCTGGATGAAGGCCACGGGGGAGAAGAGCGCCGCCCAGTACCCGGTGAAGAGAGGCTGGAGGATGCCGCCGATCAGCCCCATGTCGTGGTACGGCGGGAGCCAGATCACCGAGCGGGTCTCGGGCGTGTAGCCGCAGAACTCCTCGATCAGCGCGAAGTTGTGCAGCAGGTTCCCGTGCGAGACCATCACCCCCTTGGGCGCGGCCGTCGAGCCCGAGGTGTACTGGAGGAAGGCCAGCGTGTCGCGGGACGCCGCCGGGTCGCACCACCCATCGGCCTCCGCGGCGGGGACGTCCTCCGTCGCCATCCAGCGCAGCCCGGCCAGCTCCGGCGTGTTCGCGCAGAGCCGCTCCGCCTCGCCCAGCAGCTCCCGGGTGGTGAGCGCCAGCGCCGGCCGGCAGTCGGCCACGATGCTCTGCAGGCGAGCGTCCGTCCGGTTGCGGCGCGGCGGGTACGCCGGCACCGCGGTCACGCCGGCATAGAAGCAGCCGAACAGGGCGGCGATGTACTCCAGCCCCGGCGGGTAGAGGAGGAGCGCGCGCTCGCCGCGGGCGCCGAGCGCCTGGAGCCGCCCGGCGACGGCCCGCGCGCGCCGGTCGAGCTCGCCGTACGTGGCGTGCCCCTCCTCCACCTCCCCGTTGAGCAGGAAGGTGTAGGCGCCCCGGGCCGGGTCTTCGTCCGCTCGGGACCGGAGGAGCTCTACGAGCGAGGACGCGCGGCGCGGATTCGGCATCGGGTGCGAAGGCCGGGGTTGCGAGAACGGGATGCGGGCGCGAGCGCCCGCGCCTTCGCGGGAGAGCCGGTTCCCCGGGCGGTGCCGACGGGGGCGAGGCGGCCCGGTCGGGCTCGCCGCGACCGGCGCGCCCACCGGGTCGGCCCGGCCATGCGATCCACCCCCCGGTGGGAGCACGGCCCCACACCCACCGAACCGCTCCCGGTGCGCAGGCGGAGCCGCGCACGCACGGGCTGTCTCGTTTTACAGGCCATTCGACAACCTAACCGTTTCGCGGCCGAACTCACAAGTCGTGTCCCCATCTGAACATGCATTGATCCGATGTGCTCGGTTCCGTAGGGCTCGACCGTCGGAGCATCCATGGGGAGCCGCCGTCCCGGGGTGGCGGGAGCAGCCGGACGATCCCCGCGCAGGAGGGTGATGCCGGGGGTGCGCGACGGCCGCCGCACCCGGATCCAGGCCGGCGCCTGCCGGCCCTGCCAGGCGTGGACGATCTCCAACTCGTGTTGTATCGTATTCGTGTCCGAAAGAGTATGCGCCGACGTCCGGCAGCAGCCCCCGGGGGCTGTGGGAGGTGCCGCTCCCGGCGCGGGTCGAAGGGTGCCGCGGGGCGGCGGAGCA
Organism: Longimicrobiaceae bacterium; assembly: GCA_036259415.1. Classification (GTDB taxonomy): domain Bacteria; phylum Gemmatimonadota; class Gemmatimonadetes; order Longimicrobiales; family Longimicrobiaceae; genus JAFAYN01. The sequence continues at coordinate 2,984 of DATABU010000679.1, read as the reverse complement.
CGAGCCGGCCGCCTGGGCGTCGCTCGCGAGTCGGCTGCGCCCCGAGCGGCTCCCGGGGGACCACTACTCGACATCTCGCCTGCCGTAGGGCGAGGGAAACCGAAACCGCCGTTCCCATCGCGCTGGCCCTCCCGGTCGCGCCGGCCGGCCAGCCCACACGAGGCGATTCATGGAGTTCCCAGCCGTAGCAGCTCCCGGCCTGCCGACCGCCGCGACCGCATGGGCCCCCGCGACCGCGACGCCCGGCCCGCGGACCCCGGGGCCGGTCGTGAGCTCTCACAACGAGTGGGACCCGCTGGAGGAGGTCGTCGTGGGCGTCGCAGACGGGGCGCACGTGCCCGCCTGGAGCCCCATGATCGCGGCCACCACCCCCGAGGAGCAGTGCGGGTTCTTCCGGCAGTTCGGCGGACGTCCCTTCCCGGCGGAGGTGGTCGACGAAGCGAAGCGCGACCTGGACGGGCTCGCGGAGCTGCTCGACCAGGAGGGAGTGGTGGTGCGCGTCCCGGGGGCCCACGAGCACTCGCGCCCCTTCGCCACGCCCGACTGGGAGAGCAGCAGCGGGATGTACGCCGCCATGCCCCGCGACGTCCTGCTCGTGGTGGGAGACGAGATCATCGAGGCGCCGATGGCGTGGCGGTGCAGGTACTTCGAGGTGCACGCGTTCCGCCCCCTCGTCACCGAGTACTTCCGGGCGGGTGCGCGCTGGACCGCCGCCCCCCGCCCCACCCTCCGCGACGAGCAGTTCCTGCCGGAGGAGGAGGCGGGCGGACTACACGCCCCCCCGTACATGGTCACGGAGTACGAGCCCACCTTCGACGCGGCCGACTTCATCCGTTGTGGACGGGACATCTTCGCCCAGCGGAGCCACGTCACCAACGCGCTCGGCATCGAGTGGCTGCGCCGGCACCTCGGCGCGGAGTACACCGTGCACGTGCTGGAGCCGGACGACCCGCACCCCATGCACATCGACGCCACGATGATGCCCCTCGCGCCGGGGAAGCTGCTCGTCAACCCGGAGCGCCTCCCGGAGATCCCGCCGCAGTTCCGCGACTGGGACGTCCGCTTCGCACCGCCGCCGAACGCCGACGGCGCCCGGAAGCTCTACATGAGCAGCGCCTGGGTCTCGATGAACCTCCTGAGCCTGGACGAGCGCCGCGTGCTGGTCGAGGAGAGGGAGACGGAGCTGCAGGAGATGCTGCGAGGCTGGGGGATGGAGCCCGTCCCCTGCCCCTTCCGGAGCTTCAACGCCCTGGGCGGCTCCTTCCATTGCGCTACTCTGGACGTCCGGCGGCGCGGCGGCCTCCACTCGTACTTCTGAGCCACTCCTCAACCCCGATACCGAATGAGGGATGCGCGCGCGAAGCGAGACCCGCGGGGCTGTTTCCGCGGGTCTCGCCTCCGTTGGCGGGCGTAGCCTGCCCGCTTACGGAGCCGCAGCCCGACCCGAACGCCAGCGAGGAGCACGCCCGAACCGCAGGTGCAGTTCAGACCAGCGCCCCCGAGCGCCCGTGGGCGGCGATCATCTCCACCAGCCGGTCGTGGTTGAGCCCGCGGTGCAGCTGCCCGCGGAAGGCGACCGAGACCGTGCTCGTCTCCTCCGACACCACCAGCACCAGCGCGTCCGTCTCCTCCGAGAGCCCGAGCGCGGCGCGGTGGCGGGTGCCGAGCGACTTGTCGGCGATGGGGAACTGCGTCAGCGGGAGGATGGCGCCCGCCGCGACGATGGTGTCGCCGCGGATGACGACCGCGCCGTCGTGCAGGGGCGAGTAGGGGGTGAAGATGGTGGTCAGCAGCGGCGCCGAGACGCGGGCCTGCATGGGCGTGCCCGTTTCCACGTACTCGCCCAGCCCCACCTCGCGCTCCATGGCGACGATCGCGCCCGTCTTGCTCCGCGATAGCTCGTCCACGGCCTGCGCGATCTCCTCCGCCACCTCGCTCTGCTCCAGGCGGCTGAAGAGCCGCACCAGCCGGCTCTGCCCCAGGTGCGCCAGCGCGCTGCGCAGCTCCGGCTGGAAGACGATCAGCGCGGCGATGGCGCCGTACTGGAAGAGGTACTCCAGCAGCGCCTGGAGCAGGAGGAGGTTGAGGACGCGGGACAGGAAGTAGATGCCCACCAGCGAGCCCAGCCCGAAGAGCATCTGGATGGCCCGCGTCCCCGCCAGCAGCACCAGCACCCGGTAGAAGATCGCCGCCACCACCGCGATCTCCAGCAGGTCCTTCCAGTCCGGGGCCAGGAAGCCCACCCGCTCCATGAACTGGTTCACGGCGCCGCGGGAACGGGGGCCGCGCGCCGCACCGCCTCGGCGACGTCCAGCGCCTGGCGGACCATGCGCACGTCGTGTACGCGGAAGATGCGCGCGCCGTGCAGGAGCCCCACCACGCAGGCCGCCGCGGTCCCGGGGCCGCGCTCCTCCGCCGGCACGCCGCCCAGCACCCTGCCGATGAACGACTTGCGGGAGGGGCCCAGGAGCAGGGGCCGGCCCAGGCGGGCCAGCTCGCCCAGTCGGGCGAGGAGCTCCAGGTTGTGCTCCGCCGTCTTGGCGAAGCCGATCCCCGGGTCCAGCGCCACGCTCCCGTCCGCGATCCCCGCGGCGCGGGCGCGCTCCAGGGCGGAGGCCAGCTCGTCCGCGACCTCGCCGGCCACGTCCGCGTAGCGCGGGTCGCGCTGCATGGTCCGCGGCGTGCCGCGCATGTGCACGAGCACCACCCCCGCCTCCGCTTCCGCCACCGCCTCTCCCATCGCGGGGTCCGCCAGCGCGGACACGTCGTTGACGATCTCCGCCCCCTCCCCCAGCGCCGCGCGTGCGACCACCGCCCGGCGGGTGTCCACGGAGACGGCGGCGGGGAGGCGCTCCTTCAGCAGCCGCAGCACGGGCAGGACCCGGGCCAGCTCCTCCCCGGGCTCCACGGGGGCCGCGCCGGGACGGGTGGACTCGCCCCCCACGTCCAGCAGGTCCGCTCCCTCGGCCAGCATCTGCTCCGCG
>DATABU010000678.1:0-10261 GCA_036259415.1 Longimicrobiaceae bacterium | reverse complement strand
GCCCCCTCTCCCCGCAAGGGGGAGAGGGGGAGAACTGCGGCCGGCAGGAGGGCCGCAGGGAGGGAGTGGGGCGGGTTGGAGGAAAGAGTCGGGGGAGTGGTGGGGTGGGAGTGCATTGACTCTTTCCGGAGACCCGCCCCGCTCCCGACCGCAACGCTCCGAAGCTCGAACCGGCACCGAACCCCCAAGCCCCTCCCCCATTCATGGGAGAGGGTGGCGAGCCTCAAGCGAGCCGGGTGCGGGCCGCCGCTGCCGATCTCCACTTCCCCCGAGATGCCTCTTCCCGACCTGGAGACCGAGCTGCGGCGGCGCTTCGCGGTGCGCACGGAGCGGTTCGCGCACGGCGCGTTCGAGGCGGAGGTGATCCTCCCCGAGGCGGCGGACGAGCTGATCGACGAGGCGGCGTTCGACGCGGACGAGCGGCTCCCGTACTGGGCGGACCTGTGGCCCTCGGCGCGCGCGCTGGCGCGGTGGCTGCTCGACGGGCCGGCGCCGCGGGGGGCGGTGCTGGAGCTGGGGTGCGGGGTGGCGCTCCCGTCGCTGGCGCTGCTCGCGCGCGCCGCGGAGGTGCTCGCCACCGACTGGTACGCGGACGCGCTCGCCTTCGCGCGGGCCAACGCGGAGCGGAACGGTCTCCCGCCGCTGCGCACGGCGCTGCTGGACTGGCGGGCCGTCCCCGCGGAGCTGGGGCGCTTCGGGACGGTGGTCGCGGCGGACGTGCTCTACGAGGCGCGCAACGCGGAGGACCTGGCGCTCGCCCTGCCGGGGCTGGTCGCGCCGGGGGGGACCGCCGTCGTAGCGGACCCGGGGCCGGTGTACCGCGCCGACTTCGTGGAGCGCATGGCGGGGCGGGGGTGGAGCGTCGGGGAGGAGCGGCTCCGCGAGCCGTCTGAGCACGCCAGGGCGGGGAACGTGGAGATCCACGTCCTCACCCTCCGCCCGCCGGGGTGAGCGGCGCGGGGTGGACAGCCGCCCGGGGGCGCGGCTATCCTCCCGTCCGTCCGGCGCGCCCCGCCGGCGCGCCGCCGCACCCATGCCCCCGCTCCCGATGAAGCGCACCCGCTCCCGTCTGCTCCTCCTGGCGCTGCTCGCGGCGCCCGTCTCCGCCCCCGCCGCCGGGCAGGCGGTCCGCGCCGCCGCCCCCGACCGGGTGGACCCGGCGCTCAACGCCCGCATCCGCGACGAGGGGATGAACCGGTCGCGCGTGCTGGAGACCGCCGTCCACCTCTCCGACGTGCACGGGCCCCGGCTGGCCGGCTCGCCGCAGTACCGGCGCGCGGCCGAGTGGGCGCGCGACCGCATGACCGCCTTCGGGCTGGCGAACGCGGCGCTGGAGCCGTGGGGGACGCGCCGGGGGCGCGGGTGGGAGGTGGCCCGCCACTCGGTGGAGCTGGTGGCGCCCTACTACGCGCGCATCGTGGCCTTCCCCAAGGCGTGGAGCCCGGCCACGGAGGGGGTGGTGCGCGGCGAGCCGGTGCTCGTCTCCATCCGCAACGAGGCCGACCTGGCGCGCTACCGGGGGCAGCTCCGCGGGAAGATCGTCCTGAACGGCGAGGCCGCGGTGGACACCACCCGCTGGGCCGCCACGGGGCGCCGCTTCACGGACGCGCAGCTCGACTCGCTGGCGCGCCTCACCGACCCCGGCTCGCCGCGCGGCTGGGAGGAGGACTCGGGCGGCTACGCCGAGAGCGTGCGGCGGCGGAACCGCTTCGCCGCGCAGCTGCGCGAGGAGGGGATCGCCGCGCTGCTGGAGCCCGCCCGCAATCCCCACGCGGTGACCGTATCCGGCTACCAGGCGTACGACAGCGACGTCTCCGGCGCCGTCCCCGCCTTCGTGGTGGACCCCGGCGACTACGCCCGCCTCGCCAACCTGGTGCGCCTGGGCGCGGCGCCGACGCTGGAGGTGGAGCTGCGCACCCGCGAGACCACGACCGACTCCGTCGGCTACAACGTGGTGGCCGAGATCCCGGGGAGCGACCCGCGCCTCCGCGGCCAGGTGGTGCTCGTGGGGGGGCACCTGGACTCCTGGAACGTGGGGACCGGCGCCACCGACAACGCGGCCGGCGTGGCGGTGGTGATGGAGGCCGCGCGCATCCTGAAGGCCGTCGGGGCGCGGCCGCGGCGCACCATCCGCGTGGCCCTCTGGGACGGCGAGGAGCACGAGGACTACCACGGCTCCGGCGGGTACGTGCGCAGGCACTACGGCGACCCCGCCGCGGGGCGGCTCCGGGCGGGCTCGCCGCGCGTCTCCGCCTACTTCAACGTGGACAACGGCGCGGGGCGCATCCGCGGGATCTACCTGCAGGGGAACGCCGCCGTGCGCCCGGTCTTCTCGGCGTACCTGGAGCCGTTCCGCGACCTGGGCGCCGCCAACCTGACCCTCAAGAACACCGGGAGCACCGACCACATGCCCTTCGTGGCGGTGGGGATCCCGGCGTTCACCTTCATCCAGGACCCGCTGGACTACCACACCCGCACCCACCACACCCACCGCGACGTCGCGGCCATGCTGGTGGAGGACGACCTGAAGCAGGCGGCGGTGGTGGTGGCAAGCGTGCTGTACCACACCGCCAACCGGGACGAGCCGCTGCCGGCGAAGTGAGTTGTAAGGCGGTTTGTTGAACTGGCTGGTTGTGGCGTGCCCCTCGCTGGCGCTCGGGTCGGGCTGCGGCTCCGTAGGGCAGCAAACTACGCTGCCCAACGGAGGCGAGCCCCGCGGAAACAGCCCCGCGGGTCTCGCCGCTTCGCGCTCGCATCCCTCACGCGGGCCACCAGTCGGGGGCTGCGTGTTGCAGGGTCCAATCACCGGAGCGCGCAACGACGCGGCGCCCACACCGACTTCCGGTGGGGGCGCCGTTTTGCTTCTCGGGGAGCGGGCCGTCAGAAGGTGCGGCTGAAGCTCACCACGGGGACGGGCTCGCCGGAGCGGGGGAGCGCGCCGCCGGCCAGGCCCAGCACGCCGCGCGGGGAGAGCTGCACCCGCCAGCCGAGCGGGCCCGACTCGCCGCGCTGCTCCCGCGCGAGCGGGGCCAGCGAGGCGTAGGTGCCCAGGTAGCCGAGCGTCGCGCCCAGGGCCGCGCCGGTGAGGGCTGCGGTCGGGTCCTCGTCCTCGATGGAGACGAGCGCGCCGAAGCCCAGCCCCACCAGCCCGCCCGCGATGGCGCCCAGCCGGTTCAGCGACGCCTGGCCCACGGTGAAGTCGGTGTCGCGCACCCGGCGGTCGCCCAGGTAGAGCCCGCCCGCGGCTCCGAGCATCGCGGCGGCCACCGCGGGCCTCTCGTCGAAGGTCGCCAGGTCGGCGGCGGCCCAGCCGGCGAGCGCGCCCACCGCGCCGGCAGTGTAGATCACGTCCGCGTCGCCCCAGGTGTAGTCCCGCCGCGCGGCGATGCGGTGCCCGGCGACGATCCCCGCCGCGGCGGCCGGGAGCGCGATGGCTGCGGTCGCTCGCTCGCCGACGTCGTCGGTCCCCGCCAGGTACGCCACCCCCATCCCGCCCAGCAGCCCGAAGTCGCCGCCCGTGCCGATGGCGTTCGCCGTACCGGCGGCCATCCCCTCGCGGCGCGCCCAGAGGTATCCGCCCACCCCCTCCGCCGCGCTCGCCAGCAGCGCGATCCCTGCTCTCGCCCGGTCGTCGCCTTCGTCGTCGTAGCAGGTGAAATCGTCGCAGGTGTAGCCCTCCGGGTCCCCGAAGAGGAGCTGGTGGAGGAGGAGCCCGTGCGAGATCCCGCGGGTGGCGCCGTAGCGGCTCAGGTTGGCCATCCCGTAGGTGACCGGCTGCCCCTCGGTGAGCGCGTAGGGGAGGAAGAAGCTCGCGCCCGCGGTGATGAGGTACAGGGAGAGCGCCCCGGTGTCCTCGGCGCCGACCACGTAGGGGACGGCCCAGCCGTAGAACCCCACTCCCAGGAGCGTGGTCTGCCCCAGGAGGAGGTAGCGGCCGTCCTGGTCGACCCTCGCCCCGGGGGCGCGCGCGGCGATCCGCTCGCTCACCTGCCGGCGCAGCTCGTGCACCTCCTCCGCGGTGAGGGCGACGCGCTGGCGCGCCGTGCGCCCGTCGCGGACCATCGTGATCTCCAGCACGTACGACGAGTCGGGCGCCTGGAAGAGGCGCGCCTCGCGGAAGCCGGGGTAGCGGTCCTGGAAGAGCCCCAGCCGGGCGGCGAGCGCCGCGTCCACCACCTCCACGCGGCCCCGCTCGTCGAGCGGGACCTGGAGATCCTGGGCGCGCGCGGGAGCCGCCCACGGGAGGAGAACCGCGAGCCAGAGCAGGAATCGGAGCCGCTTCATCGGGTGTTCTTTACGGATCGGGAGGGAGAGGCCGGCGGCCGCTGTCGTGGATGGAACGCGCAGAGGCCCCGGCTTCTGACGGGGCCTCGCGTCCACCACCAGACGACGGGGGAGGGTGATCCGCCACACCCTCGCTCCCCGAAAGCAGCCCGCTACCGCGCCCTGCCGAAGCTGTAGACGAAGTTGACGACCGGGAGGATGCACTGGCCGTCGCAGCCGGCGCCCAGCAGGGTGGCGATCCCCGCGTCCGCGGAGAGCCGGTCGCCGAAGAAGCGGACCCCGCCCGACACGATCCCGCCCGACTCGCCGAAGACGAAGTAGTTCTCCGTCAGCAGCTTGGTCCTCCGTCCCGCGCGCGTCTCGCCGCCGAGCATCACCAGCGGCTTGCTGGAAACCTCGCTGTCGTCGCCGTCCGTGGTGAAGCCCCACCCCGCTCCGGCGGTGATGGCGTCGTCGCGGTCGCCCCAGGTGCCCACACCGTACGCGATCCCCGCGGTCCCGCCGTCGAAGAAGCCGGCGAACACCCCGGCAGAGACCTGCATGCGCGGGGCATCGACCAGGAGCAGCTTGGGTCCCACGTAGGCGAACTCGCCGATGGCGCCCGGGACGATCGGCGTACCGGCCGCCACGGTGAGCCGGTCCGCGACCCCGAAGGTGACGAAGGGGAAGAACAGCTCGTACACCCCGAAGTATCCCTCCCCGGCCCTCAGCGCGCGCCCGGTGGGGGCGAAGAAGAGGCGCGTGGCGTGCGGGTCCTCCTCCCACACCTCGCCGTCCCGGACCCGGCCGGCCACCGGGCGGAGCGAGCGGATCTGCGCCCGGGTGACCTCCACCCGCGCCCCCGCCTCCGTCTCCAGCACGACCCGCTCGTCCTCCACCGCCACCACCCGGCCGAAGAGCGTGGAGCCGTCGGCCAGGCGCACCTGCACCAGGGTGTCGCTCGGGGCGATCCGCTCCGGGACCTGGGCCGCGGCGGGGGCGGGCGGGAGCGCCAGCCAGAGCGGAACGAGGAGGGCGCAGCGGAGCAGCGTCCGCGAGAGGGAGGCGGTCATGGGGTCACCGTGGGGAGTTTGCGGGTGAGATGGGCCGAAACGGGGGGAGGCGCGCCGTGAAGATAGGCGAGCCGACGAGGCGGGACAACGGCGCCGCTCACCGGCCCCCGAAGGCGTAGGAGAAGCTGAGGATGGGGAAGTAGGGCACCTCCTCCGCGTCCGGTCCGAAGAGGGCCATCAGCCCGTAGTCGATCGTCCACTGGTCGCCCATCCGGCGCACCCCTGCGGACACCGCGCCGCCCTCGCCGGGGACCAGCCAGTTCTCGGAGACGAGCTTGTTCCTGCGGCTCACGCGGAGCTCGCCGCCCACCATCAACGGGACCTCGGTCCCGACGTTCCCCAGCGTCAGGCCGGCACCGGCGTGCAGCGCGTTCTCGTCGTCTCCGAAGGTCCCGACGCCGTAGACGACGGCGTTCCAGGAGGCGCTCCGCAGCTCGCCGCACTCCGGGGCGCAGAACGTCTCGTCCTCGCCGGGGATGCGGATCGCGAACACCCCCGCCGAGACCTGGGCGTTCGGCGCGTCGAGCACCCGCACCTTGGGGGCGAGCCAGACCGGCGTGTCCTCCAGCGAGCCGACGAAGGGGACCCCGCCGGCCAGCGTCACCGCGTCGGACGCGCCGTAGCCCACGAAGGGGAGGAAGAGGAAGAACCCGCCGTACCCCGCCCCCTGCCGCAGCGTCCGGCCCGTGGGGGCGAAGAAGAGGCGGGAGGTGTGGCGGTCCGCCGGCCAGAACTCGCCGTCCACGATGCGGCCCCGCGTGGGGCGGATGCGGACGAAGCGGCTCCGCACCTCCAGGAACTCCCCGGAGATGGTCTCGAACCGGACCGTGTCGCCCCGCACCTCCACCACGCGTCCGACCTCCTTCGAGCCGTCCGCCCGGCGGAGCTCCTGGAGCGAGTCGGGGGGGATGGGGTCGGGGGATGACTGCGCCGCGGCGCGGGGGGCTGCCGCGCAGGCGGCGAGCAGCGTCAGCAGGAAGATGCGCAGCGGGCGCATGGAGTCTCCGGGGGATCACGGGTGGACGGGCGCGGCGCGGTTTCTTGCCGCGGCCGGAGCTGCGGGGGTAACTTGGCGGCGGCGGATGAACGCATCGTCCCGCCCGGATCAACTCGCCGTCACACCCGCGGAATGCTCTCCCTCAGGCTGTTCGGCGGCGCCACCCTGGCGGGGGCCGGGGGGCCGGTCTCCGGTCCCGCCGTCCAGCGGCACCGCCTCGCGCTCCTCGCCCTGCTCGCCACCGCCCCCGGGGGGAAGGCGAGTCGCGACCGGCTCGTCGCCCTCCTCTGGCCGGAGAGCGACGGGGCGGGCGCGCGCCGCCTCCTCAACGTCTCCCTGCACACCCTCCGCAAGGCCCTGGGCGACGACGCGCTGGTCTCCCTCGCCGACGACGTGCAGCTCCGCCCCGAGGCGGTCCCCAGCGACGTGGGGCGCTTCCGCGCCGCGCTGGAGGCGGGCGACCGCCGCGCCGCCGTGGAGCTCTACGCCGGGCCCTTCCTGAGCGGCTTCTTCCTGGGCGGCGAGGGGGAGTTCGACCGCTGGGCCGAGGGGGTGCGCGACCAGCTCGCCCGCGCCCACCAGGAGGCGCTGGAGGCCCTGGCGGAGGATGCCGAGGCGGCGGGCGACCCCCGCGCCGCGGCCGGCTGGTGGCGCCGGCTGGCCGGGGAGGACCCGCTCTGCGCGCGGGTGGCGCTGCGCCTGATGGGGGCGCTTGACCGGGCCGGCGACCGCGCCGGGGCGCTGCGGCACGCGGGCGTGCACGCGGCGCTCTTCCGGGGGGAGTTCGACGCGGAACCGGACGCGGAGGTGCTGGCGCTGGCGGAGCGGCTGCGGCTCGACCCCGGCCCGCGGCCCCCCCCGCCGGAGCCCCCGCCCGCGGAGGCAGCGCCCCCGCCGGCGCTCCCGGAGGCGCCCGCGGCTCCGCACCCGGACGGGATCGCCGTCCTCCCCTTCGAGGACGACACCCGCGGCCGGCGCAGCGAGTACTTCAGCGACGGCCTCACCGAGGAGATCACCGACGCGCTGAGCCGGGTGCGGGGGCTGCGCGTGGTGGCGCGCACCTCCGCCTTCGCCTTCAAGGGCTCGCGGACGGCCGCGCCGGAGATCGGGCGCCGGCTGGGGGTCAGGCACCTGCTGGAGGGGAGCGTCCGCAAGAGCGGGGGGAGCCTGCGAGTGGCCGCGCGGCTGGTGGAGGCGGCCACCGGCTCGCTGCTCTGGTCGGCGCGGTACGACCGGGAGATCGGCGACGTGTTCGCCATGCAGGACGAGATCGCGCGCGCCGTGGTGGACGCGCTGCGGGTGGAGCTCGCCGTGGAGGGGGGCGGCTCCCTGGTGCGCGGCTCCACCGGCGACCCCGAGGCGTACACGCTCTACCTGCGCGGGCGCCACGCCTGGTACCGGCGGACCCCGGAGGGGCTGGAGGAGGCCATCGCCTTCTTCCGCCGCGCGCTGGAGCGCGACCCCGGCTACGCGCTGGCGCTGATCGGCCTGGCGGACGCGTACAACATGCTGGGCGCCTCGGACTACGGGGTCCTCCCCCCGGGGGAGATCTACCCGCGGGCGAAGGAGGCCGCCGAGCGCGCCCTCGCCCTCCGGCCGGACCTGGCAGAGGCGCACACCGCGCTCGCCAACGTGCACCTGAACCACGAGTGGGACTGGGAGGGCGCCGCCCGCGCCTTCCGGCACGCCCTCCATCTCAACCCCGGCTACGCCGTCGCCTACCACTGGTACGGGCTCTACCTGGCGGCCGTGGGGCGGCACGGCGAGGCGCTCGCCGCCGTGCGGCGGGCCCGCGAGCTGGACCCCATGTCGCTGGTGATGGGCACTGCGCTGGCCCGCCAGCTCTACTTCCAGCGCGACTACGACCCGTCCGTCCGGGAGTACCGCGGCGTGCTGGCGCTGGACCCCGGCTTCGCCACGGCGCGCCTGGGGCTGGGGCTCGCGCTGGTACAGGCCGGCGCGAGCGAGGAGGCCGTCGCGGAGCTCGGCCGCGCGACGGACGCGCCCGGCGAGCCCCGGCCGGTGGCCCTGGCGCTCCTGGCGCACGCCCAGGGCCGCGCGGGGATGGACGCGGAGGCGGAGGCGTCGCTGGGGCGCCTGCGGGACGCCGCCCGCGAGCGGTACGTCCCCCCCGAGTACTTCGCGCTGGCGCACCTGGGACGGGGGGAGGCCGGGCCGGCGCTCGACTGGCTGGAGCGGGCGGCCGACGCCCGCTCCGCCTCCGTGGTCTACTTCCAGGTGGAGCCGCTGCTGGACCCGGTGCGCGCCGACCCGCGCTTCCTGCGGCTGCTGGCCAGGGTGGGGTTCCCGCCTTTGCCGTAACCCCCTCGCGCCGCTAAATTTCACGCCTTCCAGGGAGCGCAGCGCAACGCACAGGACGGGGAGATGTCAGCGATCCAGCGGAGAAGGACCGTCACCGTGGACGTCGGCGGGGTGAAGGTCGGGAGCGAGCACCCGGTGGTGGTGCAGTCCATGACCAACACCGACACCGCCGACGTGGAGGGGACCGTCCGGCAGGTGGCCGCGCTCTGGCGGGCCGGGAGCGAGGTGGTGCGCGTCACGGTCAACAACGACGAGTCCGCCCGCGCCGTCCCCCACATCGTGGAGGGGCTGCTGCGGCGCGGCGTGCCCGTCCCCCTCGTCGGCGACTTCCACTACAACGGCCACCTCCTGCTCACCAGGTACCCGGAGGCCGCCGAGGCGCTGGCGAAGTACCGCATCAACCCCGGCAACGTGGGCACTTCGCGCCGCGACGCCAACTTCGCCACCATCGTGGAGCAGGCGGTCCGCTGGGGGAAGCCGGTGCGCATCGGGGTGAACTGGGGCTCGCTGGACCAGAGCCTCCTCACGCAGATGATGGACGCCAACGCCGGCCTCCCCCCGGAGGACCGCGTGGACGCGCAGGAGGTGCTCCGCTCCGCGATGATCGAGAGCGCCCTGCGCTCCGCCGCCCTGGCGGAGGAGGTGGGGCTCCCGCACGACCGCATCATCCTCTCCGCCAAGGTCAGCGGCGTGCAGGACCTGGTGGCGGTTTACCGGCGCCTGGCCGCGCTCTGCGACTACCCGCTGCACCTGGGGCTCACGGAGGCGGGGATGGGGACCAAGGGCGTGGTCGCCTCCGCCGCGGGCCTCGCCATCCTGCTCCAGCAGGGGATCGGCGACACCATCCGCGTCTCGCTCACCCCCAGGCCCGGCGGCGACCGCACCGAGGAGGTGCACGTCGCGCAGCAGGTGCTGCAGTCGCTGGAGATCCGTTCCTTCACCCCCCAGGTGACCAGCTGCCCCGGCTGCGGCCGCACCACCTCCACCTACTTCCAGAAGCTGGCCGAGGACATCCAGGGCTACCTCCGCGACCAGATGCCCGTCTGGCGCGAGACCCACCCAGGCGTGGAGGAGCTGAAGGTGGCGGTGATGGGCTGCGTGGTGAACGGCCCCGGCGAGAGCAAGCACGCCAACCTGGGGATCTCCCTCCCGGGCACCTTCGAGGAGCCCAAGGCCCCGGTCTACGTGGACGGCGAGCACCGCGTCACGCTCAAGGGCGACCACATCGCCGAGGAGTTCAAGCGCATCCTGGACGAGTACGTGGAGTCGCACTACCCGGCGCGGGCGCAGGAGGTGGCGGCGGGGGTGTAGGCGCCGGCCCTCACCCGGCCCGCTGGACGCTCGCCACCCTCTCCCAACGCTGGGAGAGGGGTGGGAAAGTCCGACGCCCACGGGGGCGCCCGCGTGAGGGATGCGAGCGCGAAGCGGCGAGACCCGCCGGCCGTTTGGCGGGGCTCGCCTCCGTTAGCGGGCGTAGTGTGCCCGCTTACGGAGCCGCAGCCCGACCCGAGCGCCAGCGAGGGGCACGCCCAAATCCGCAGTTACATCCGTTCAGACCATCGCCACGTCGGAAAGCCGCGCCGGGTAGTGCGTCTCCACGTACTCG
>DATABU010000677.1:0-1676 GCA_036259415.1 Longimicrobiaceae bacterium | reverse complement strand
CGGGCACCGAGGCCGTCCTGGCCTCCTTCCGCGAGGCGTGGGCCCCGGGGGGTGGGACGGCCGCGCCGCCATGCGCGTCGTCCAGTCGCTCCTCTTCTACGATCCACCCGAGCCCGCCGCCGGGGACGCCGTGGCGGAGGCGGGCTCGGGTGGATCGTAGAAGAGGAGCGACTGGACGACGCGCATGGCGGCGCGGCCGTCCCACCCCTCGGGGCAGTGGGCCCCGGGCCGCGACCGCCCCTGCGCCCACGCCTCGCGGAAGGAGGCCAGGACGGCCTCGGTGCCCGCGGGGGCGGGGCGCCGTCCCTGCGCGGGACGGGTGCGCAGCGGCACGCTGGGAATCCCCATCCCCTGCGCCATCACCAGCATCTCCGGGGAGTCGGTGAGCACCACCCCGGCGCCCTCCACCAGGGAGAGCATCTCCGCGTACCCCTGCGGCCGGGGGTCGCAGAACGACTCCTGCAGCGCCTGGCCGAGCTCCTCCAGCCGGCGGCGGCCGTCCGGGGGGAGCACGACGGCCACCGGGATCTCCTCGCCGACCCGCGCGACCCCGTCCAGCGCCGCGCGCAGCGCCTCCGGGTCGGCGAAGGTGGCGGGGTGCTCCAGCACGGCCGCCACGTACCCTCCGCGCAGCAGGCCGAAGCGGCCGGGATAGCCCAGCCCGATGGCGCGGGGGAGGAGGGAGAAGAGGGTGTCGATGAGCATGCTCCCCACGAACACCACCCGCTCCTTGGCGATCCCCTCCCGGGTCAGGTTGGCGAAGGCGTCGTAGCCGGGGGCCAGGAGGAGGTCGGAGAGGTGGTCCATGAGGATCCGGTTGGCCTCGTCCGGCACCCGCCAGTCGCCCTCGCGCACCCCGGCCTCCAGCCGGGCGATGGCGAACCCCACGTCCGCCCGCAGCTTGGACAGGACGAAGGCGCAGGTGAGCGCGGCCTCGGTCTCGCCCACCAGGACGATCCAGTCCGGGCGCACCTCGGCGGCGATGGGCTCCAGCGCCTGCATGGCCTGCACGATCTGCTGCGCGTGGCTCCCGGCGTCGATCTCCAGGAAGAAGTCCGGCCGCGGCACCTGCAGGTCGGCGACGAGCGGCTCCAGGGCCACCATCTCCTCGCGCCGGCCGGTGTAGGCGAGCATGCCGTCCTCGCCGAACTCGCGGAGCGCGGCGAAGATCGGCGCGGCCCGCACCAGGTCGTTCTGTTCCCCGAGAAGCAGCAGGGTTCGCATCGGCTCAGTCGGCGGCGGCGAAGGAGAGTTCGGGAGCGGGCGCGTCCCGGTACTCGCCGGCGAGCCCCACCACCCGGGCCCCCCCGTCGATCCCGCGCATCACCCCCCGGGTGTCCACCACCAGGTGCGCGTGCTCGGCCACCCGGCGGTAGCTCACCGCGGAGTGGTCGGTGACGATCACGACCGCGTCCATGGTCTGCAGCAGGCAGTCGGAGACCTCCACGCTGCGCATGGGGAGGTTGCGCAGCGGCGTGTGCCCGTCGTCCCGGATCACGGGGCAGTGGGGGTCGTGGTAGAACACCCAGGCGCCGTTGTCCTGGAGGAGGCGCATGATCTCCAGGGCGGGGCTCTCGCGCAGGTCGTCGACGTCCTTCTTGTAGGCGACGCCCAGGACCAGGATGCGGCTGCCGCGCACGGCCTTGGCCTCGTCGTTGAGCGCGTCGGCCACCTTG
>DATABU010000676.1:0-2293 GCA_036259415.1 Longimicrobiaceae bacterium | reverse complement strand
GCCGCCCCTCGTTCGTCCGGCTGGGCCGGCCGAGGCCGGCTACTCTTCCGGGAGGGGCTCGAAGCCGCCGGCGTCGGCGCCCATGCCGCCGGTGCCCCTGCCGTCGGTCTCGCTCGCCTCGATTTCCTGGATCAGTCGGTCGCGCACGATGGGGCGGGCCTCCCGCTCCCCGTCCGCGCCGGTCCGCCCGCGCTCGTCGTTCCGCTCGCTGTTCCGTTCGTCGTTCCGCATCGCATGCCTCCTCGTTCCTCGTTACGGGTGGGGCGGGGAGGGCCCGCAGGATCCGGGCCGGGGAGGCTAGAGCCGCGCGGCCGCGAAGGTGTCGCACTGGCCGGGGTCGCCGCTCTCGAAGCCGCGCCGGAACCAGCGCGCCCGCTGCTCCGAGGTGCCGTGGGTGAAGCTCTCCGGGACCACCCGGCCCCCGCCCTGCTGCTGGAGGCGGTCGTCGCCGATGGCGCTGGCGGCGGTCAGCGCCTCGTCCACGTCGCCGGGGTCCAGCACCACCTGGCTCACCCGCGGGGCGTGGTATCCCCACACGCCGGCCAGGCAGTCGGCCTGCAGCTCCAGCCGCACCGACATCTCGTTCCCCTCGGCGGTGCTCAGGCGCTGCTGCGCGGCCTGCACCCGGTCGGAGATCCCCAGCAGGTTCTGCACGTGGTGCCCCACCTCGTGGGCGATCACGTACGCCTGCGCGAAGTCGCCCGGCGCGCCGAGCTGGCTGCGCAGGTCGCGGTAGAAGCTCAGGTCGATGTAGACGCTGCGGTCCGGCGGGCAGTAGAAGGGCCCCATGGCCGACTGGCCCAGCCCGCAGGCCGTGGAGGTGGCGCCGCTGAAGAGAACCAGCTGCGGCTCCTCGTACTGCCGCCCGGTGGCCTGCGGGAGGACGGTGTTCCAGACGTCCTCGGTGGTCACCAGCACGCGGTCCACGAACACCCCCAGCGAGTCTGCGGGCGGGGCGCCCGGCTGGCTCCCGGGCGGCGCCTGCTCGGCCGGCCCGGTCTGGAGCACCGCCCCGGGGTCCACCCCCAGGAACATGGCGACCAGCGCGATCACCACCGCGCCGATCCCCCCGCCGGCGATGGCGCCGCCCCGCATCCCCCGCCGGTCCTGGAGGTTCCCGCTCCTCCGGTTTCCCGTCCAGCGCATCCCGTCCTCCGTGTGTGCGAGTTCCCGTCCCGGGCGGCCCTTCCGCAAGTGGAGCGCCAGTGCGAAGTTCCCCCCGCCCGCCGGCCGCTCCGCCGGGGGCGGACCTCCCGCAGGGTGGGCAGGATGACACGGCTCCTCGCGCTGGGCGCGCTCGCGGCGCTCTTCTTCAGCAGCACCTTCGTCCTCAACCGGGCCATCAGCCTGGAGGGGGGCCACTGGGTCTGGACGGCCAGCCTCCGCTACGGCTGGATGCTCCTGCTGCTCACCGTCTGGCTGGGGGCGGCGCGGGGCCCGCACGGCCTGGCCGCCGCCTGGGCGCTGTTCCGCAGGCACTGGGTCTTCTGGACCGTGGCCGGGAGCGTCGGCTTCGGGGTCTTCTACGCCCTGCTGGTGTTCAGCGTCTCCCACGCCGCCGGGTGGGTGGTGGCGGCCACCTGGCAGGTGACGCTGCTGGCCTCGCCGCTGGTCCTGCTCGCCTTCGGGCGGCGGGTCCCCGCCCGGGGGGTGCTGCTCACGCTGGTGATCTTCGCGGGGATCCTGCTGGTGAACGCGGAGCACGCCTCCTCGGCGGGGGCGGCCGGGGCGTGGCTGGCCGCGCTCCCCGTGGTGGTGGCGGCCTTCGCCTACCCGCTGGGGAACCAGATGGTGTGGGAGGCGCGGCGCGGCGGCGCCGGCCGCATCCCCCGCCTGGACGACCCGGTCCTGGAAGACCGCTTCGCGGTGGTGTGGCTGATGACGCTGGGCTCCCTCCCCCTCTGGGCGCTGCTGGCGCTGGCGGTGCGGCCCCCGGCGCCCTCGGCGGGGCAGCTGTGGAGCACCGGCCTGGTGGCGGTGCTCTCCGGCGTGCTGGCCACCGCGCTGTTCCTGCACGCCCGGCAGGGGGCGCGGGATCCCTACGAGCTGGCGGCGGTGGACTCCACCCAGTCCATGGAGGTGGTCTTCTCGCTGGCGGGGGAGGTGCTCCTGCTGGGCGCCGCCCTCCCCGGACCGCGGGGGTGGGCGGGGATCGCGCTCACCGGGGCGGGGCTGGTCCTCTACCTGCGCGCGCAGACGGCGCCGGCGAGGGCCCCGCCGCGGCGAGCCCCGCCCCGTAGGCGCCCGTGCCGCCCCGGGAGCCGCGCCGCCTGGCCGTGCCGCTGCGCGCCTC
>DATABU010000675.1:0-3001 GCA_036259415.1 Longimicrobiaceae bacterium | reverse complement strand
GGTACCCCATCGAGGCGCAGACGGCCAACAGCATCGAGCGCAACAAGGAGCGCCTGAAGGAGTGGAGGTACTCGCGCGCCGTCATGCTCCCGCACCTGGGGGAGGAGCGCGAGGCGCCCCACCCCGGGGAGATCTTCCGCCAGCCGGAGCTGGCGGCCACGCTGCGCAGGCTGGTGGAGGCGGAGGCGCAGGCGCTCCGGCAGGGGAAGGGGCGCCGCGACGCGATCATGGCGGCGTACGACCGCTTCTACCGCGGCGACATCGCCCGGGAGCTGGTGCGCGGGGTGCGGGAGGAGGGCGGGCTCTTCACGCTGGAGGACCTGGCGCGCTGGCGCCCCCGCATCGAGGAGCCGGTGAGCGTCGACTACAAGGGGATCCAGGTCTACAAGCTCACCCACTGGACGCAGGGCCCGGCGATGCTCCAGGCGCTCAACATCCTGGAGAACTGGGAGCTGGAGCCCATGGGCTACAACAGCGCTCGCTACGTGCACGCGCTCTACCAGGCCATGAACCTGGCCTTCGCCGACCGCGACTTCTACTACGGCGACCCGGCGTTCCCGCCGGAGGAGCCCATCCGCGGCCTCCTCTCGGACGCGTACGCCCGCGAGCGCGCGGCCACGGTGGACTGGACGCGCAACGACCCGGACGCGAAGCCGGGCGACCCCTACCCGTTCCAGGGCGGCACCAACCCGTTCGCGGCGCTGCTGCGCGACTGGCACACCACCGGGGTGCGGCCCGCGCCCGGGGACAGCGCCGCGTCTCCCGCCCCGGCGCACGACCGGCGGCCCACCGGCTCCGGGCCGTCGGCGGCCACGACGTTCGAGGAGGCGTTCTACGCGGGGACCACCACGGTGCAGGCGGCGGACACGTCGGGGTGGGTGGTGTCCATCACCCCCAGCGGCGGGTGGGTGCCGGCGGTGATCGCCGGGCGCACGGGGGTCGGGCTCAGCCAGCGCATGCAGAGCTTCGTCACCGACCCGGCGGAGGGGCCGTTCAACGTCGTGGCGCCGGGGAAGCAGCCGCGGGTGACGCTCACCCCCACGCTGGCGCTCAGGGACGGTGAGCCGTTCCTCTCCTTCGCGGTGCAGGGGGGCGACAGCCAGGAACAGAACCTGTTGCAGTTCTTTCTGAACGTGGTGGAGTGGGGGATGACGGTGCAGGAGGCCACGGAGGCGGCGAACGTGAACTCGTTCCAGATGCGGGCCTCGTTCGGTGCGCACGAGTCGCAGCCGGGGCGGCTGCTGCTGCGCGAGGACACGCCGCCGTGGGTGCGGAAGGAGCTGCAGCGCATGGGGTACACGCTGACCTTCGACGACCGGACCTCGGGGCCGATCAACGCGATCTACTTCGACCGGGAGAACGGGACGCTCTGGGGCGGGTCCAGCAACCACGGCGAGGACTACGGGATCGCGTGGTAGAGAGCGGCATACTGCCACGGGCAGGACGGCAGATCTGCCTTCAGGAGCTCGTCGGCAACCGGGAGTGACCGTGCGTGAGGTCGTGCTGCGGCTCTACTTCGAAGGGCAGGCGACCGCCTCGGAGCTTGCCGCCGATCTCCGTACCGGCATCGTGCACGAACGGGCGAGTGATGGTCCCCGGGTCACCCGGTACCACGTCGAGGACATGTCCGTGGACTTCACCGTCGAGCCGGTGCATGTCGTCTCCGTTCTCGACGCAGTCGAGGCAGGCGAGTTGAGCCTGGAAGACGTGGAGGCGGTCGCCTTCTCGCTCGAGGCGTCGGACCACTTCCTCTGGGATACGGACACTCCGGAGGGGGAGCGGGTCGCCGAGAGCCTGTTCTGGCTCGGAAGCCCGGAGATCAACTACCCGCTCACCCCGTCGGTCCTGAAGAAGATCCGGCGCTACCTTCTCACCGGCGAGAAGTTGCTCGGGCGTGAGGAGACACGCACTGATTGAGACCCCGACCGCTGCAGCTTAGCCTTTGATTCGCCGAACTGCCCATCACCACTAGCAAGAGCATAGCAGACCACCAGCTCACGCGTACAGGTCCGCCCGCGACCACGGCACCGCCTCGCTGGGCCCGCCGGTCGGGCGCTCCAGCAGCGACTGGTAGACCGCCAGCTCCCCGGTGGCGAACTGCCACGAGGCGATCCCCATGAACAGCCTCCAGATCCGGAACACCCGCTCGCCGCCGAGTCGCCGCGCGTCCTCCCGGCGCGCCTCCAGCCGCTCCGCCCAGAAGCGCAGCGTGCGCCCGTAGTGCTCGCGCAGGTTCTCCACGTCGCGCACCTCGAACCCGGCGCGCTCGGCCACGAGGTCGGCCTCGCTCACCGGCACCAGGTCCCCGTTGGGGAAGACGTAGCTGCGGCGGAAGTGGCCGTTGTCCAGCAAGACGCGGTCCAGCCCCCGGCGGAGCAGACCCCGCACGAGCGGCGCCGGCCGCCGCGGCCGCCCGCCGATGCCGTGGTTGAGGAACAGCCCGCCGGGGCGCAGCAGGGAGAACACCGTGGCGAAGTACTCCGGCAGCCGCTTCCGCCCCACGTGCTCGAACATCCCCACGCTGGACACCCGGTCGAAGCGCTCGCCCCGCAGCTCGCGGTAGTCGCGCAGCTCGATCCGCACCCGGTCCTCGACCCCCGCCTCGGCCACGCGAAGCCGCGCCAGCTCCGCCTGCTGCTCGCTGAGCGTCACCCCCACCACCCGCGCGCCGTGGCGCGTCGCCGCGTGGACCGCCAGCGCGCCCCAGCCGCAGCCGATGTCCAGCAGCCGCTCGCCGGGGCGGAGGCGCAGCTTGCGGCAGACGTGCTCCAGCTTCCGCTCCTGGCCCTCGTCCAGCCCCTCCGCGCCCGTGGGGAAGTAGCCGCAGGAGTACACCATGCGGCGGTCCAGGAAGAGCCGGTAGAAGTCGTTGCCCGCGTCGTAGTGGTAGCGGACCCCGGCGCGGTCCCACTCGGGGGTGTGCTCCGCCGCCCCCAGCCGCGCCGCCTCCACCCCGGCGCGGCCGCCGCCGTCGCGCGGGAGGCCGCGCCAGGCGCGCACC
>DATABU010000674.1:0-2119 GCA_036259415.1 Longimicrobiaceae bacterium | reverse complement strand
GGCCGCGGACGAGGCGGGCGTCGTCCACCCGGGCGAGGGGTGGACGAGCATCTTCATCCGCCCGGGGTACCGCTTCCGCGCCGTGGACCGGCTGGTGACCAACTTCCACCTTCCGCGGTCCACCCTGCTGATGCTGGTCTCCGCCCTCGGCGGCCACGAGCGGGTGATGGCGGCGTACCGCGAGGCGGTGGAGCGGCGGTACCGATTCTTCTCGTACGGAGACGCGATGCTCCTGCTGTAGCCGCGGGCTCCCCGCCGGCCCTCTCGCCCCCGCTGCTCCCTACGCCTGCAGCCGCGGCGGCCCGTATCGTCCCGGGCGATCCTCTCTGCTCATTCTCTTCCGATGCCCCCAGCCGACATCCAGTCCCCCACGGCCTG
The DNA here is from genome assembly GCA_036259415.1 of Longimicrobiaceae bacterium. Classification (GTDB taxonomy): domain Bacteria; phylum Gemmatimonadota; class Gemmatimonadetes; order Longimicrobiales; family Longimicrobiaceae; genus JAFAYN01. The sequence goes on along the minus strand of DATABU010000674.1, from coordinate 1,741 downwards.
CGACGACACTGTCTCCTCCGGCATGCAGGAGGTGCTGGACACCCTCCACCAGCCGTTCCTGGTGCTCGCCGCGGACCTCCGCGTCGTCGCGGCGAGCCCGGCCTTCCACCGCGTCTTCGGCCTCGCGCCGGACGCCGTCGCGGGGCGAAGCCTGTTCGCGCTCGGCGACGGGGAATGGGAGATCCCGGCGCTTCGCGTGCTCCTGGAGACGCTCGTCCGCGAGCGGGACCGGGTGGAGGGCTACGAGGTGGAGCAGGAGCATCCCGGCGGCACGCGCGCGCTGAGCTGCAACGTGCGCGCGCTCCCGGCGGAGGGGGGCAGGGCCGCCGGCTACCTCGTCGCGATCGAGGACGTGACCGCTCGCCGGGTGGCGAGCCGGCCGGCGCCTCCGCAGGAGGAGCCGGCCGCCCGCATCGTCACCGACCGGTCCAGCGACCTGGTGCTGCTGTACGACGGCGACGGGACGCTCCGCTACGCCAGCGAGTCCGCGGCCTCCATCCTGGGCTTCACCCCCGCGGAGCTGCTGGAGACCGGCACCGAGGAGCTGCTCCACCCCGGCGATGCGGACGAGTACCACGCCTTCTTCCGCGACGCGCTGGAGGGCGGCGTGTCGCAGGGGCTGGCCTACCGGGTGCGCAACCGGGCGGGGGAGACCATCTGGCTCGGGTGCACCGCGCGCCCGGTCCGCGACGACGCGGGCGCCATCGTCCAGGTGCAGCTGGTGGGGCGCGACGTGACGCAGCGCAAGCGCAGCGAGGAGGCGCTCCGCTGGCTGAGCCGGCAGGTGCGCATGATCCTGAACTCCGCGGGGGAGGGCATCTTCGGCCTCGACCAGGGCGGGAGCGTCAGCTTCATCAACCCGGTCGCGCTGCGCATGCTGGGGCGCCAGGGGGAGGAGGTGGTCGGGCGCCCGTACCACGAGCTCTTCGACCTCTGCCGCGAGGACGGGAGCGCGCTCCCGCCGGAGGAGTGCGCCATCCGGCTCACCCTGCGCGACGGCGCCCCGCGGAGCGTGCACGAGGAGATGTTCGGCCGCGCGGACGGGACGCGCTTCCCCGCCGACTACACCGTCACCCCGGCGCTGGACGGCGGCCGCATCGTGGGCGCGGTGGTCACCTTCCGGGACGCGACCGGCCGGCGCGAGGCCGAGTCCAACCTCCGCCGGGCCGAGTGGCTGGCCGGCATCGGGCAGACGGCGCTCGCCGTGCGGCACGAGATCAACAACCCGCTCACCTCCATGCTGGCGGACGCCGCGCTGCTGGAGATGGCGGGGAACACGCCGGAGGAGGAGCGGGAGATGGTGGCCTCCATCATCCGCCAGGCGCGCCGCATCCGGGACGTCGTCCAGAGGCTGGGGGAGCGCAAGGACTCCCCGTCGCTCCGCCAGGTGGGCACGTCGCGCATGCTCGACCTCTCGGAATCAGAATAGGACACGGCGGGCGGTTCGGGCGTGCCCCTAGCTGGCGCTCGGGTCGGGCTGCGGCTCCGTAGGCCGGCAAACAACGCTGCCCAACGGAGGCGAGCCCCGCCAAACGGCCGGCGGGTCTCGCCGCTTCGCGCTCGCATCCCTCACGCGGGCGCCCAGGCGGGGCGGACCCCCTCACCCCCCGGCCCCCTCTCCCCGCAAGGGGGAGAGGGGGAGAAGTGCGGCCGGCAGGTGGGTCGCTGGGAGGTAGTGGGGCGGGTCGGAGGAAAGAGTCAATCCCCCACCCGGCCACCACTCCCCCGACTCTTTCCTCCG
>DATABU010000673.1:0-1996 GCA_036259415.1 Longimicrobiaceae bacterium | reverse complement strand
GGGCCACCGCCTGGTCCCAGAGCCGCGCGTCGTGGTCCGGCCACTCCAGGAAGGCGTAGCGCCGCGGCGTCCGGTCGGGCGAGGCGAGGCCGGGGGCGACCTTCCGGGCCAGCAGCGCCCCCTCGATGGCGACGGTCCCGGAGCCGCACATGGGGTCCAGGAGCGGCGCCGCGCCGTCCCACCCGCTCCCCAGCAGCATCGCCGCGGCCAGCGTCTCGCGGAGCGGCGCCTTCGCGAGCGCCTGCCGGTAGCCGCGCAGGTGCAGCAGCGCGCCGGACGAGTCCACGCTGAGGGTACAGCGGTCGTAGTGGAAGCGCACCACGAAGAGCTGCCCCTCCGCGCCCTCGTCCTCCTCGTCGCCCCCCCTCGCCGTCCCCGCCGAGCCCAGCGGCCCCGCGCTCCGGGCGACGGCGTCCAGCAGCCGCTCGGCGATGGCGCCCTCGTGGTAGAGCTTGGACTTCTTCGAGGCGACCCGCAGCCGCACCGCGCCCCGCGGGCGGACCCAGCGCTCCCACGGCACCCTGCGGGCGTGGCGCTCCAGCTCGAACCAGGTCCGCGCCCGGAACTCCGCCACGCGGACCAGCACCCGGCCGGCGGTGCGGAGACGCAGGTTCGCGTCGAACAGCTGCGCGCGCGTCCCCTCCCAGGCGGCGCCGCCGGGCTCCGCCGCGGCGGCGATCCCCATCTCCCGCAGCTCCGCGGCGCAGAGCTCCTCCAGCCCCGGGGCGGTCACGGCGAAGAGCGAGAGCTTCTCGGTCGGGTCGGTCGTGGGCATCGGCTGCGGCGTGGGGGTGCGGGATCGGCTCGGGCGAATGATACGGAACGTCCATGCCGCGGGGATAGCCGGCGCCGCGGGGATGGCTTAGCTTGAGAGTGCCGGCCGCCTCTCCCCGCCGGCGGCACGCCCCGCCGTGCGGCCCCGTCAACCCTCCCGGTCCCGTGGCGCCCACCCCGCCGGCCGCGCTCCCGCTCCTCCTCCGCTCCGGCCACGAGATGAACGACCCCTGCCGCTACTCGTGGGGCACGCAGAACAACCCTCCGGACGACGTCGTGGCCGCCTGGAACTACCCCGTGCGGCTGACGCTGGCCCCGCTGGTCGCCGCGGTGGCGGCCGGGAACACCGTGGTCCTGCGCCGCTCCGAGAAGACGCCCGCGACGGGGGTGGTGCTCGCCCGCGTGGTCGTAGACGCCTTCCGGGAGGACGAGGTCGCCCTCCTGGGCGGCGGCGTGGAGGTGGCGGACGCGCTGCTGCGCCTCCCCTTCGACCACTTCTTCTTCACCGGGAGCACCGCGGTGGGGCGCAGGGTGATGCGCGCTGCGGCGGAGCACCTGGCGAGCGTGACGCTGGAGCTGGGCGGCAAGTCGCCCGCTGTGGTGGACGCCTCGGCGGACGTGGAGCGGGCCGCCGAGCGGATCGCCTGGGGCAAGTTCATCAACGGCGGCCAGACGTGCGTCGCCCCGGACTACGTGCTGGTGCACGAGTCCCGCGCCGCGGAGCTGGCGGAGGCGCTGCGCCGCGGCGTGGAGGCGTTCTACGGCCCCACCCCGGAGGCCCGGCGGCGCAGCGAGAGCTTCAGCCGCATGATCGACGACCGGGCCTTTTCGGCGGGGTTGGGGAGAGCGGGCAGGGGAGCTATCACGGCCGCTTCGGGTTCCGTACCTTCTCGCACGAGCGGGCGGTGCTGGTGCGGGGCCGGTTCAGCCCGGCGCACCTGCTGCACCCGCCCTACTCGGATCGGGTTCGCCGGTTCGCCGCGTGGGTGGGACGGATGGTGGAGTGAGGGATTGGGGCTGCGGGTTCGGGCGTGCCCCTCGCTGGCGCTCGGCGTCGTGAGGCCGCAGATCATCCGCAGCGTCGTCGACTTGCCCGCCCCGTTCGGGCCGAGGAAGCCGGTGACGGTCCCGGGGTCGCAGCGGAACGACACGTCGTCCACCGCCAGCTGGGAGCCATGATCGAGGTCACCAACCTCAGCAAGCGGTACGGCTCCCAGCTGGC
>DATABU010000672.1:0-1812 GCA_036259415.1 Longimicrobiaceae bacterium | reverse complement strand
GCATGAGGGATGCGCGCCCGGCAGGGCCGAGACCCGCAGCAGTACCGCGGGGCTCGGCTGCGTTGGGCTGCGTTGTTTGCAGCCCTACGCAGCGCGCAGCCCGACCCGAGCGCCAGCGAGGGTCATGCCCACCCGGCCGTTGCCGTTCAACCCCTCACCGACCCGCCGCCCGCTGCTCCGCCAGCCGGAGCGCCTCGTACGCGTTGACCACGCCCCCCGTGGCCGACAGCTCCGCGAACGGGATCCGCCCGCCCTCCTCGCCGGGCCGGATCACCTGCCCCGGGAAGCGGGTGGCCGTCTCCAGGATGATGTCGCGCACCTGCACGGCCGTCAGCTCCGGGTAGTAGGACAGGATGAGCGCCGCCAGCCCGGAGACCACCGGGGCCGCCATGCTGGTGCCCTGGTTGCGCTGGTAGTCGTTCCCCGGGACGGTGGAGAGGATGCTCACCCCCGGCGCGAACACGTCCACCCGCGTGCGGCTGTAGTTGGAGAAGTTCGCCGCCAGCGAGTCCGCGGCGTACGACGACGCCCCCACCTCGATCCAGTTGCGCGGCTGCCCGCCGGAGAGGAAGGTGCGCACCGGGTAGCTGGGCTCCTCGTCCAGGTTGGCGGCGTCGTTCCCCGCCGCGTGCACCAGCAGCACCCCCTTGGACTCGGCGTAGCGGACCGCGTCGTCCACCCACGCCTTCTGGGGCGAGTGGCCCTTGCCGAAGCTCATGTTGATGATGCGGGCGCCGTTGTCCACCGCGTAGCGGATGGCGTTCGCCACGTCCTTGTCGCGCTCGTCGCCGTCCGGCACCACCCGCACGGACATGATGCGCGCCCCCGAGGCGATCCCGTCCACCCCGAGGCCGTTGCCGCGCTCCGCGGCCACGATCCCGGCCACGTGCGTCCCGTGCGAGGCGTCGGGCCCCTCCACGTCGTTGTTGCCGTAGATGCGGTCCGTGGGGTCGTCGTAGCGGTCGCCCACCACGGAGCGGGGGTCGAAGTCCGGGTTGAGCCCCTGCCGCAGGCGCCCCTGCAGCCGCTCCACCTCGTCGTCCACCTGCTTCGGCGTGATCCCCGCCGCGGCGAGCTGCAGGTACGCCTGCCGCGCCTGCATCACCTCCATCCGCACCGGCCGCAGCGCCGACACGTTCTGCACCGTGAGCGAGTCGGTCCCCAGCTCGCGGCGCAGCACCGCCAGGAACTGGTCCAGGGCGGTCTTGATCCCCGCCACCTGCTGGGCCTGCTCGCGGGTCTGCTGCACCTGCCGCTGGAAGTCCTCGCGGATCTCCTGGAAGCGCTGGTACTCGGCGCGGGCGGCGGCGTTCAGGGTGTCCGGCCGGGCGCCCTCGTACTTCCGCAGCGCGGCGTACAGGCGGGTGACCTCGTAGGTGTCCTGGTGGACGTTCCGCCCGTCCCGGCCGCCGATGAAGTTCCAGCCGTGGACGTCGTCCACGTAGCCGTTGCGGTCGTCGTCCACCCCGTTGCCGGGGACCTCGTCCTCGTTCACCCAGACCACGCCGTCCAGGTCCTCGTGCTCCACGTCCACCCCGGTGTCCAGGATGGCGACGGTCACCGTCTGCCGCGGCTGCTTCCCCGCCAGGAGCTCGCGGTAGGCGCGCTCGGCGCCGGTCCCGGGGAAGCCGCCCGCCTGGTCCATCTGCCACCAGTTCGCCGCGGGAAGCCCGAGCGCCTCGTCGGGCTCCACCGCGGGGGCGGCCTGCGGTGCGGGCTGCTGGGCGGCCGCCGGCCCGCCCACGGTCTGCGCCGGCGCGCACGCCCCCAGCGCGAGCAGGAGCAGGCCGGGAAGACGGAAAGTCCTCATCA
>DATABU010000671.1:0-2733 GCA_036259415.1 Longimicrobiaceae bacterium | reverse complement strand
GCGCCGGCGCGCGCGACGGCGGCGGCGTTCGCGGCGTCGATCCCGCCGATGGCCACGGCGGGCATCCCGGCGGCGGCCGCGACGGCGTGCACGCGCGCGAGGCCCACGGGGAGGCCCGCGTCGTCCTTGCTGGCGGTCTCGTAGACGGGTCCCACCCCGACGTAGTCGGCGCCGTCCTCCCGGGCACGGAGGGCCTGCTCGGGGGTCTCCACGGAGCGGCCGAGCAGGAAGCCGGGGGGGACGATGCGGCGGGCGGCGGGGACGGGGAGGTCGTCGTCGCCGACGTGCGCGCCGTCGGCCCCGGCGACCAGGGCGACGTCCACGCGGTCGTTCACGAAGAGCAGGGCGCCCGCGGCGCGGGTGACCTCGCGCAGGGCGCGCGCGAGCTCCACCGTCTCGCGGGCGGGCTCGGTCTTGGCGCGGAGCTGGACGGCGGGGGCGCCGCCCCGGAGGGCGGCGCGCACCACGTCCAGAAGCTCACGCCCCTCGCCGCAGCGCGCGTCGGTGACGACCACCAGCTCCAGGCGGCGCGCCAGCTCGCCCGCGCTCACCGGCCTCCGGCGGCGCGCTCGCGCTGCGAGGCGCGCTTGGCGGCGTTGTGCTGGGCCAGGGAGCGGGTGAAGACGTGGGTGCCGTTGGGGCGGGCGACGAAGTACAGGTAGTCCACCGCGGCGGGGTTCAGCGCCGCCTCGATGGCGCCCCGGCTGGGCGAGGCGATGGGGCCGGGGGGGAGGCCGGCGTGCCGGTAGGTGTTGTAGGGGTTGTCGGCCACGTCGTCGATGTGGCTGTAGAGGAGGCGCGACTGGTGCGCCCCCAGCGCGTACTGCACCGTGGGGTCGGCCTGCAGGCGCATCCCGATGCGCAACCGGTTGTGGTACACCGCCGAGATGGTGTCGCGCTCGGTCCAGACCTTGGCCTCCTTCTCCACGATGGAGGCGAGCGTCACCACCTCGCGCTCGCTCATCCCCAGCGAGTCGGCGCGGGCGCGCATCTCCGGCGTCCACGCCCGCCGGTAGCGGTCCACCATCGCGCGCACCATCCGCCGCGGCGGGGTGCCGGCGGGGAAGGAGTAGGTGGCGGGGTAGAGGTAGCCCTCCAGCGTCGGGCCGGGGACGCCCAGCTCCTTCGGGAGGGCGGTGTCGGCGACGATCGCCAGGACGGAGTCGGCCGGAGCCCCCGTCACCTCGGCGACGCGCGCGGCGATCTGGCGGGCGGTCCACCCCTCGGGGACGGCGACGCGCACCTGCACCACGTCGCCCGAGACCACCCTGTCGAGCGCGGTGCCCCAGGAGGAGCCCTGCCGCAGCTCGTAGACGCCCGGCTTCACCGAGCGCTCCGCGCCCCGCAGCCGGGCATAGAGGCGGAATCCGGCGGGCCAGCGGATCACGCCGCGCGAGCCCAGCGAGTCCGCCACCGCCGCCATCCCGCTCCCCTCCGGGATGGTGACCCGTACGGTCTCCCCGCCCTCTCCGCCTCCGCACCCTGCCAGGAGCAGCCCCGCCAGGAGCATCCCCCCGAAACGCGTTCTCCCGCTCATCCGCCGTTGCTCCCCTCGTGGGCGCCGTGGTCCAGGAAGCCGCGCAGGATCAGCGCCGCGGCCGTGGCGTCGATGCGCGCCTTGTCCTCGCGTCGGCTCCGCTTCAGCCCCATGCTCCGCACCGCCCGCTCGGCCTCCACCGAGGAGAGGCGCTCGTCCACCCAGTGCACCGGGAGCCCCGTGCGGCGCGCCAGCTCCGCCCCGAAGGCGCGCACCTCGGCGGCCCACTCCCCCTCCTCCCCGCCCAGCTCCAGCGGGAGCCCCACCACCAGCTCGCCCGCCTCCTGCTCGGCGACCAGCCGGCCGATCTCCGCCCAGGGCGGCCGCTTCCCGGCGCGCCGGGTGAGCGTGGCCAGCGGCGCGGCGATGGTCCGCGTCGGGTCCGAGACGGCCACGCCGATGCGCCGCCGGCCGTAGTCCAGTGCCAGGATCCTGCTCATGGTCTCCAGAAGCGAAAACGGCCCGCCGGAGCGGGCCGCGTGGGGCGTCCGCGCTCCGTCACCCCAGCCGGGCGACGGCTTCCCCGGCGCCCATCCCCTGCGACATCCCCTCGTACACCGCCGCGAGCGCCGCCGGGCCGCCGAAGAGGAATCGACAGCGGTCGCCGCCGTCGGCCTCGCACTCCACCTCCATCACCGCCACGTCGCTCCCGGCCAGCCGGCCCAGCAGGTCGGCGAAGATGCCGGTGGTCAGGTGGCAGAACCGGTCGCCGGCCTCGCGGGCCGCGGCGGCCTCGGCCCAGCCGTCGCACTCCAGCGCGGCGACGCCCGGGTGGAGCTGCACGTGGCGGACCGTCCCCCACCCGGCGTCCTGCCAGAACGCGGAGAACTCGGGCCAGAACTCGCCCTCCGGGAGCGTGCCCAGGGTGGCGCCGGGGCGCTCCCAGGCGATGCGCTCCTCCAGCGCGGCGTGGAACCCGGCGCCGCTGTCGTACCCGACCTGGCGGAGCAGGGTCGCCGCCTCCAGCGGCGAGCGGTCCTGCGCGAGCGCGCGGCGCACGGCGGGGAGGAAGGCGGCGGGGAGGCGGAGGCCGTGGGCGGCCGTGGCGGTGGCGTTCATGGGACGGGGGTCTCGGTGGGGGGTGCGTCCCCGCTGGGGGACTGGGCGAGCCGCTCGCGCAGCTCGGCCTCGGTGACGGTGGGGATCCCCAGCTCGCGCGCCTTCTGGAGCTTGGAGCCGGCGTCCTCGCCGACCAG
>DATABU010000670.1:0-8726 GCA_036259415.1 Longimicrobiaceae bacterium | reverse complement strand
GCGCACGGCGGATGAAGTGCGGCGCGTCGTGGATGCTGCCCGCGCGGCGGATCGGCTGCTGGCCGTGGACCTCTCCTACCGCTTCACCGAGGGGATGCGCCGCATCCGCGAGGTGGTGGACTCGGGGGAGCTGGGCCGCGTCTACGCGGTGGACCTGGTCTTCCACAACGCCTACGGGCCGGACAAGCCCTGGTTCTACGACCCGGCGCTCTCCGGGGGCGGGTGCGTCATGGACCTGGGGGTGCACCTGGTGGACCTGGCGCTCTGGACGCTGGGCTTCCCCGAGGTGCGGGAGGTCTCCGGGAAGCTGTTCGCGGGCGGGGAGCCGCTGGGCCCGGCGCCGGACCGCTGCGAGGACTACGCGGTCGCCACGGTGGAGCTGGGATCAGGCGCCGTGGTCCGGCTCGCCTGCTCCTGGCGCCTGCAGGCCGGGTGCGACGCGGTGATCGCCGCGGACTTCTACGGCACCGGGGGCGGGGCGGCGCTCCGCAACGTGGACGGCTCCTTCTACGACTTCACCGCGGAGCGCTTCCGCGGCACCGCGCGCGAGACGCTGGCCGCCCCGCCCGACGAGTGGGGCGGGCGCGCGGCGGCGGACTGGGCGCGGCGGCTGGCCGCCGGGGAGCGCTTCGACCCCGCGGCGGAGCGCCTGGTGGAGGTGGCCGGGGTGCTGGACCGGATCTACGGACGCGGATGCGCATCTTCCTGACCACCGACACCGTCGGCGGGGTGTGGGACCACACCGTGACCCTCGCGCGCGAGCTGCACGACGCGGGGCACGAGGTGCTGGTGGCGGTGCTGGGCGAGCCGCGCGACGAGCGGCTGGCGCACCTCCCCGAGGGCGTGGAGGTGACCTGGCGCCGCTACCGGCTGGAGTGGATGCCCGACGCGGCCGAGGACGTGGCGGCGGCCGGGGCGTGGCTGCGGCGCACCGCCGACCTCTGGGAGGCGGACGTGGTCCACCTCAACCAGATGGCCTACGCCGTCGAGGAGTTCGCCGCGCCGGTGCTTGTGGCGGTGCACAGCGACACGCTCTCCTGGTTCGGCGAGACGCTCGGCACGGAAGCGCCGGCCGGGTTCAACGCGTACCGGCGCTGGGTGCGCGCCGGGATCGCCGCGGCGGACGCGGTGGTGACCCCCACCGCCTACCAGGCGGAGCTCACCGCGCGCCACTTCGGCCGCGGGGCGGACCGGGTGATCCACAACGGCGTGCACGCCCCGGCGGGGGAGCCGCCGACGCGCTCCGGGATGCTGGTGGTCTCCGCGGGGCGGGCTTGGGACCGGGCCAAGGGCGCCGCCGTGCTGGACCGGGCCGCGGGGATCCTGGGCGGCCTGATGGGCCCCGCTGCGCCCCCGGTGCACCTGCTGGGCGAGACCGTCGCCCCCCACGGGGAGCGCTTCACCGCCGAGCACCTGGTGGCGCACGGGCGGGTGGAGCGCGCCGAGGTGGACGCGTGGCTGGGCCGCGCGACGGTGTACGTGGGCGCGTCGCTGTACGAGCCCTTCGGGCTTGCGCCGCTGGAGGCGGCGCTGCACGGGTGCGCGCTGGTGCTCAGCGACATCGGCTCCTTCCGCGAGCTGTGGAAGGGGTGCGCGGTGTTCTTCCCCCCGGGCGACGCGGAGGCGCTGGCCAACGCCGTGCTCCAGCTCCGCCACGACCCGGGGCGCTGCGCCGGGCTGGCGGCCGGCGCCCGCACCCGCGCGCTCCGCCGCTACACGGCGAAGCGCATGGCCGCGGAGTACGCGGCGCTCTACCAGGAGATGGCCGCGGCGCACGCCGCCGCGAAGGATTCCCCCCGGACGGCGGTCCCGGTCGCATGAGGCTCGTCTTCTTCGTCCACAGCGCGGTCTCCGACTGGAACCACGGCAACGCCCACTTCCTGCGCGGGCTGATGAGCTCGCTCGCGCGCATGGGGCACGAGGTCGCGAGCTGGGAGCCCCGGGGCGCCTGGTCGCTGCAGAACCTGCTGGCCGACCACGGCATCGGCCCGGTGGTGGACTTCGCGCGGGGGTACCCGGAGATCGACGTGCGCTCCTACGACCCCGCCGACGGCCCCGCCCTGGCGGAGACGCTGCGCGCGGCGACCGAGGGCGCGGACGTGGTGGTGGTCCACGAGTGGAACGAGCCGCACGTGGTCAACACGCTGGCGCGGGTGGCCGGCGGCGCGCTGCGCATCTTCCACGACACGCACCACCGCCCCTGGAGCCAGCCGGAGGCCATCGCCCGCTTCGACCTGGCGGCGTACGACGGGGTGCTGGCCTTCGGCGACGTGCTGCGCGAGGTGTACCGCGAGCGCTTCGGGGTGGAGCGGGCCTGGACCTTCCACGAGGCCGCGGACCACCTCCGCTTCCGCCCGCTGGACCGTCCGAAGACGCAGGACGTGGTCTGGATCGGCAACTGGGGCGACGAGGAGCGCACCGGGGAGCTGCGGAGCTTCTGGCTGGACTCGGCGCGGCGCTTCCCGGAGCTGCGCTGGGTCGCCCACGGCGTGCGCTACCCGGAGTACGCGCTGGAGGAGCTGCGCGGCGCGGGGGTGGAGTTCCGCGGCTGGGCGCCCTCGCTGACCGTGCCGGAGGTGTTCGCCGCCTCGCGCGCCACGCTGCACGTCCCCCGCCGCGCCTACGTGCAGGCGCTGGCGGGGATCCCCACCATCCGCGTCTTCGAGGCGCTGGCCTGCGGGATCCCGCTGGTGTCGGCGCCCTGGATCGACGCGGAGGGGCTCTTCCGCCCCGGCGACTACGCGGTGGCGGAGACGCCGGCGGCCATGGCCGAGCGGCTGCACCGCTTCTGCACCGACGACGACGCGCGGGCGGAGCAGGCGGCGCGCGGGCTGGAGACCGTCCTGGCGCGGCACACCTGCGACCACCGCGCCGCGCAGCTCCTGGCGATCGTGGACGAGCTGGGCGCGGCGGGGAGCGCGGGCACCACCCCTTCCACGGAGGCTGCATGCACCTGACCTTCTTCGGCTCGTCGATCGTCTCGTCGTACTGGAACGGCGCCGCCACCTACTACCGCGGCCTCATCCGCGGGCTGCACGGGCTGGGGCACCGGGTCACCTTCTGCGAGCCGGACGCCTACGGCCGGCAGCAGCACCGCGACCTGGCGGAGGACCCGGAGTACGCGCGCGTCGTCGTCTACCGGAGCGAGGCGGAGCGGGACGCCCTGCTGGAGGAGGCGTTCGCGGCCGGCGGCTGGGTGGTCAAGTGCAGCGGCGTGGGGGTGTGGGACGCGGAGCTGGAAGCTGGGGTCGCGGAGCGTAGCGGCGGGGCGGCGCGGACGGCGTTCCTGGACGTGGACGCCCCGGCGACGCTGGGGCGCATCGCCGCGGACCCGGCGGACCCGTTCGTCGCCTGCATCGGGCGCTACGACCACGTGCTCACCTACGGCGGCGGCCCCCCCGTGGTGGCGGCGTACGAGCGGTGGGGCGCCCGGGCGTGCACCCCCATCTACAACGGCCTGGACCCGGAGGAGCACCGCCCGCCGGAGCGCCGCGGGGAGCCGCGCTGGGGGCTGCTCTTCATGGGGAACCGGCTCCCGGACCGCGAGGCGCGGGTGGACGAGCTCTTCTTCCGCGCGGCGGAGCTCTGCCCGGAGGCGCGCTTCGCCCTGGGCGGCGAGGGGTGGGGCGACCGGGCCATGCCCGCCAACGTGGAGTACCTGGGGCACGTCCCCACCGCCCGCCACAACGAGGTGAACGCGGCGGCGCGGCTGGTGCTGAACGTGCACCGCGAGTCCATGGTGGAGAACGGCTGGTCGCCGGCCACGCGGATGTTCGAGGCGGCGGGGGCGGCGGCGTGCCAGGTGACGGACGCCTGGGAGGGGATCGAGGAGTTCTTCGCGCCGGGGGAGGAGATCCTGGTGGCGCGGGACGCGGAGGAGGTGGCGCGCCGGGTGCGGGAGACGGACGACGCGGCGGCGCGCCGCATCGGCGAGGCGGGGCGGCGGCGGGCGCTCCGCGACCATACCTACGGGCAGCGGGCGCGGCTCCTGGACGGGATCCTGCGCGCCCGGCCCGCCATGGAGAGCGTCGCATGAAGCTGGTCGTCTTCGGCCTGTCGATCTCCTCCAGCTGGGGCAACGGGCACGCCACCACCTACCGGGCCCTGCTGCGGGCCTTCGCGGCGCGCGGGCACGAGGTGGTCTTCTACGAGTGGGACGCGCCCTGGTACCGCGAGAACCGCGACTTCCCGCGGCCGGAGTTCTGCCGGCTGGTGCTGTACCGCTCCTGGGACGAGGTCGCGGCCGAGGCGGTCGCCGAGGCGCTGGGCGCGGACGCCGTGCTGGTGGGGTCGTACGTCAAGGACGGGCCGCGGACCATCGACTGGCTGGCGGGCGCGGGCGTCGACCCGCTCTTCTTCTACGACATCGACACCCCGGTGACGGTCTCGGCGCTGCGAGCCGGCGGGGCGGAGTACCTGCGCCGCGACCAGGTGGGGCTCTTCGCCCGCTACTTCTCCTTCACCGGCGGGCCCTTCCTGCACGAGGTGCTGGAGCGCGAGCTGGGCGCGCGCGAGGCGGTGCCGCTGTACTGCTCGGTGGACCCGGAGCGCTACCACCCGGTGGACGTGGACCCGGAGCTGGCCTGCGAGCTGGGGTACATGGGCACCTACGCCCCCGACCGTCAGCCGGTGCTGGAGCGCTTCCTCCTGGAGGTGGCGCGGCGGCTCCCGGAGCGCCGCTTCATGGTGGCGGGGCCGCAGTACCCGGAGGCGGTGCGCTGGCCGGCCAACGTGCGGCACGATCCGCACCTCCCCCCCTCGCGGCACCCGGCCTTCTACTCCAGCGCGGCGTGGCAGCTGAACGCCACCCGCGCCGACATGGTGGCGGCGGGGTGGTCGCCCTCGGTGCGGCTGTTCGAGGCGGCGGCGTGCGGCGCGGCCATGATCTCCGACCGCTGGCCGGGGATCGAGCGCTTCTTCACCCCCGGGCGGGAGATCCTCCTCCCCCGCAGCACCGCGGAGGTGGTGGAGGTGCTGCGCGCCACGCACCCGGACGACCGCCGCGCCATCGGGGCCGCGGCCCGGGCCCGCATCCTGGCCGAGCACACCGCGCAGCACCGCGCCGCGGAGCTGGAGGCGCTGCTCCGCACCCCCGCCCGGGCGGCGGCGTAGCGGCCCGAGCGGCAGGGGAGTACCGGGAAGGGCGCGTAACTTGCGGGTCGGAAGGCGGAAGGGCTCGAGTTCGTTCCCCGAACGGAGGCGCTCATGAACAAGCAGGTCTACGACACGGCGTACAGGCGCACCCTCGAAGGCAAGTCCTCGCGGACCCTCTGGGACACCGTGCTCGCTCCGTTCGAGAGCGTGGAGGACCGGATGTCGCGCGAGGCGGGGGAGAGGGACGCCCGCGCCGCCCTCGCCGAAAACGGGGCCGGCGCGCAGACGGAGCAGCCGCAGCAGGCATAGCCGGCCGGCGGGACGACGAGGAGGCCCCGCATCGCGGTCCGCGGTGCGGGGCCTTCGTGCCGGGTGGGATTGAACGGCAACTGCCGGGTTGGGCGTGCCCCTCGCTGGCGCTCGGGTCGGGGCGTACTGCGGATGTGGGCGGGCCCCCGGCTGCGCCGGGGTCGGGCTGCGGCTCCGTAAGCGGGCAGACTACGCCCGCTAACGGAGGCGAGCCCCGACGGAACTGCTGTCGGGTCTCGCCGCTTCGCGCTCGCATCCCTCACGCGGGCTCCCTGCCGGGGGCCGGGGCTGGCCGTTGTTCGTCAGCGGGCCGGCGCGGCGGCAAGCTCGCGGTAGAACTCCAGCGTCTGCTCGGCGATGCGGGTCCAGCTGAACTGCGCCAGCACCCGCTCACGTGCGGCCTTCCCCATGGCTTCCCGCCGCTCCGCGTCGCCCATGAGCTCGTTCACGGCGGCGGCCAGGGCGCGGGAGAAGCCCTCGGGGTCCTGCGGCTCGGGCGATCCGCCGCCCTCCTCCGCGAAGGGCACCAGCAGCCCCGTCTCCCCGGGGACCACGATCTCCGGGATCCCCCCCACCGCCGAGGCCACCACCGGCGTCTCGCAGGCCATGGCCTCCAGGTTGATGATCCCGAAGGGCTCGTACACCGAGGGGCAGACGAACACCGCCGCGTGCGAGTACAGCGCGATCACCTCCTCCCGGGGGAGCATCTCCGGGATCCACACCAGCGCGGCGGAGGACTGGCGCCTCGCCTCCTCCACCAGAGCGGCCATCTCCGCGGCGATCTCCTCGGTGTCGGGCGCCCCGGCGCAGAGCACCACCTGCGTCCCCGGCTCCAGGTGGCGGACGGCGCGGACCAGGTGCAGGATCCCCTTCTGGCGGGTGATCCGCCCCACGAAGAGCACGAACGGCACCTCCGGGTCCACCCCCAGGCGGCGGAGCGTCTCCGGGTCGCGCCGGGGGCGGTACTCCTCCGGGTCGATCCCGTTGTGGATGACGCGGACCCGCTCGGCGGGGACGCCGTAGAGCTCCTGCACGTCGCGCTTCATCGACTCCGAGACCGCCACCACCCCGTCCGCGTTCCCGTACGCCGTGCGCTCCACCCAGGCGCTCGCGTGGTAGGCGGTCCCCAGCTGCTCCACCTTCCAGGGGCGGTGCGGCTCCAGCGAGTGCGTGGTGAGCACCAGGCGGGCGCCGGTGAGCTGCCGCGCCAGGCACCCCGCCAGGTGCGAGTACCAGGTGTGGCAGTGCACCACGTCGGGCGCCTCCGCCGCGCCCGCCATGGCCAGGTTCCGCGCCAGCGCGTCCAGCAGGCGGCCGTGGCGGGGGTCCTGCGCCGGGACGTGCGCCGCCGGCGGGATGCCGTGCACGCGCAGGCTCCCCAGCTCCTCCCGCTGCTCGCCGAAGCAGAAGACGTCCACCCGGTTGGCGCCGTCCTCCAGCCCCGCCAGCTCGCGCGACAGGTACTCCACGTGGACCCCTGCGCCGCCGTAGACGTTGGGCGGGTACTCGTTCGAGAAGAGCGCGATGCGCATGGCTCAGATGACGGTGCCGGCGGGGATCTCGGCGTTCTTGGTGATGACCACGATCCCGTCGCGGATGTAGAAGCCCGGGCCCTCCCCCTCATGGGTCCCGTCGCGGTTGGTGATCACGCACCCCTTGCCGATGGAAACGTTGCGGTCCACGATGGCGTTCTCGATGCGGGTGCCCTCCGCGATCCCCGGGTTCGGCGGGCCCTGCACGGGGCTGCGCTCCTCGCACCCCTCCCAGGCGTAGTAGTCGGCACCCAGCATCACGGTGCGGTGGATGTGCGTCGCCGGGCCGATGTAGGAGCGGATCCCGATCACCGAGTCGCTGATGTCGCTGCCGACGATGACGCTCCCCTCGCCGATGATGGCCCGCTCCACCGTGGTGCGGATCACCTTAGCGGGGGGGAGCATGCGCGCGTGGGTGTACAGCGGCCGCTTCGGGTCGTACAGGTTGAAGTCCGGCTTCGGCTGGGCCAGCATGATGTTGGTCTCGAAGAACGAGCGCACCGTCCCGATGTCGTTCCAGTACTCCGCGAACGGGTAGGCGATCACGCGGCAGCTCTGGATGGAGTCGGGGATGATCTGCTTGCCGAAGTCGTGGTCCTGGGGGTGCCCGTCCAGGACGTCGCGGAGCACGCCGGCGTTGAAGATGTAGATGCCCATGGAGGCCAGGTACACCCGCCCCGCCCTCTCCAGCTCGGGCGCGACCGGGCTCTCCTTCCCGTCCAGCTCGCCGCGCCGGGGCTTCTCGTGGAACTCGGTGATGCGGTGCTCCTCGTCCATCTTCAGGATCCCGAAGCCCGGCGCGTCGTCCGCGCCCACCGGCGTCACCGCCACCGTGATGTCCGCCTCGTGCTGCACGTGGTGCTCCAGCATCACCCGGTAGTCCATCGAGTACAGCTGGTCGCCCGAGAGGATGATGACGTGGTCGTGAGGGTAGTTGCGGATGTGCGGCATGGACTGGCGCACGGCGTCGGCCGTGCCCTGGTACCACAGCTCCGACTTCGCCGTCTGCTCGGCCGCCAGGACGGTGACGAACCCCCCGTGGAACCGGTCGAAGATGTACGAGCGGGCCACGTGGTTGTTGAGGCTCGCGGAGTTGTACTGCGTGAGCAGGAAGATCCGGTACAGGCCGGAGTTGATGCAGTTGGAGATGGGTACGTCCACCAGGCGGTACTTCCCGGCGAGGGGGACCGCGGGCTTGGCGCGGTCGCTGGTCAGGGGGAAGAGCCGGGTGCCGGCGCCGCCGCCGAGGATGACCGCGAGCATCTGAGTCATGTGAGGGCCGGGAACGGATAGGTCGTGGGCCGCCGCCGGGGGCAGGCGGCGCGGTGCCGCCGCGAGGTGATGCAAAACGTATGCGGCCCGGCGGCGCCGCGCACGGGACGCGCAGAGGCCCGTCCGGGGGTCGCCGGTACGGGCCTCTGCGCGTGCACGATCCGGCTCCGCGTGTCAGGCGGGCGCCAGCTCCTCCTCCTCGGCGGCTTCCTGCTCCCAGCTCTCGCGGGACAGGTCCGTGTACCCCTTGCCGTGCGGGATCGCGGGCTGGCAGAAGCGGTCGCCCATCCCGCGGAGCTCGTCGAGCTCCCCCTGGGTGAGCGCGGGGAAGGTCTCGGCCAGGTATCCCATCGTGTCGTCGAGCCACTCCGCCTGCTGCTCGGGCGTGGCCCGGAGCACGCCGCAGCGCTGGATGTGGCTGAAGAGCTCGTCGCGTGCGTTGTCCAGAATGGTGCGGGATCGGCTCATGTATCTCCTCTTCAATGTCAACGGACCCGGGGCGCACCGCGCCCCGGCCCG
>DATABU010000669.1:0-16189 GCA_036259415.1 Longimicrobiaceae bacterium | reverse complement strand
ACCTTCCGCCAGCACGGCAAGCGCCGCCTCTGCTACTCCGGCCGTGGGCCCCTCGACACCAGCCGCGACCCGGCGCAGGTACCACCCGGCGAGCTTCTTCCGCGTGGGGGTGAACGGACTGGAGCCCGCCAGGAAGGCGCGGAAGCCGGTCACGGACATACCCACCTCGCGAGCCGTGGCCCGAATCCCGTCCGCCTCCGCAGCTCGCGCGGCAGCGGCGCGGATCGCGTCCAGGGACACGCCGCGCTCAGGCGTCGGCATTGTGCCCCGCCTGCACCGCTCTTAGCTTGCGGTGATCTATTTGATCTAAGTCAGTCGTGGTACACTGGGGATATTACGGACCGCGACGCGCACCCGCAACTAAGGTAAACAACGTGGACACCCGCGAACAAGCCGAGCTTCGGAGGGCAGTCACGCAGGCGGCAGAGACGCAGGGGGTGCGGGAGGTGGCCCGCCAGGTCGGGATGAGTCCGATGGGGCTGCGGAACGTCACGAAGGGCGTGCAGCCGCACCCCCGGACGTGGGCGAAGCTGCGGGAGTGGTACGCGAGGGAGAGGGGCGCGCACGTCGAGATGGGGGAGGATGCCGCTCCGGTGGCCTTGGAAGCCTTCCTGCAACTGATCGCGCCCACGCTCCGGGTGCCGGTGCGAGAGGCGATCGTAGGGGCCTTGGGGCGCCTTTACGGGGAGGCGGGACTACCGGCTCCGGCATGGCTTACAGAGATGCCGGGTGCCGTGAAAGCGTACGAGGCAGGGGCAGACCGGAGGCGCCCGCCGTTCGCCGTGGTGGAGGTAGCGCAGGGCGGGCGGGTCGTGCTGGAGAGCCAGCCGGAGCCGGGCGAGCCCCGCGCCGTGGTGGAGGAGATCGCACGGCGCGGGGTCTGGAGAGAGAACACCTTCTATCCCTCGCAACGGATCGTGCGAATCACCTGCGAGGATTAGTCAAGATCCCCAGGGGCGCCGTTACACTCAAACTGACCCACTACCGTGAGCTGTGCTCAGTGCGCCCGCCTCGCCGCCCCGCCTTCGACCGTCCACACCGCTTCACTGTCCGGCTCGGCGCCCCCCGCCGTGTCGGCGGGGAGCATCTCCGGCGCGGGGTGCACGAACAGGCCGGCGGCGTCGATGGTGTCGCGCGCGGCCGCCTCGGCCAGGTCGCCCGCGTCCACCAGCCGCCCCCCGGTGCGGGCCGGGGCGTCCGCGTAGTCCACCGCCAGGTCGGCGCGGTAGGGCGGGATCCCCGGGAGCACCACGCTGCCGCCGCGCACCAGCAGGTCGTTCACGGGCCGGCCGTTCGCCGGGAGCGACTCGTACGCGGCCGGGTCGGCGGCGGCGAAGGCGCCCGTGGCGATGGCGTCGAGCGCGGCCAGGAGCGCCACGAAGTTCACGCGGCGCAGGTACTGCTTCTCCGGGTCTCCGCGCCACCCGCCGGACTCGATCAGCACCGTGCTGGTCCCCCAGCGCTGCATCCCGTCGCCGAAGGCGCGCGGGTTGTAGCTGTCGTCGTAGCGCGTCACGTGACCCGCCACCAGCGGCTCCACCGCCCCGCGCACCACGGCCGCCACCCGCCGCGCGCGGTCGCGGACGGGGTTGTGGGAGCGGGCCGCGTCGAAGGGCGGGGCCAGCAGGGCGATGGCGGCCAGCCGGTCGTCGCTCGCGCCGACGCGGGCGCGCACGTCCTGGTCGTGCAGGTTGAAGCCGAAGTCCGGGCGCAGGGTGCGCTGCAGCTCGCGCAGCGCCCGGCCCTCGGGGGTGGCCAGCGCGCGGGCGTCGCGGTTGACGTCGATCCCCAGGGCGTTGCGGCGCTGGAATCGCTCGGCCCCGTCCGGGTTCAGCATGGGGACCGCGACCACCGTCAGCCGCTCCGCCAGCCGGCGGGCCAGCGGGTGCTCCGGCTCCTCCGCCAGGAAGCGGAGCACGTCGGCGAGCGCCATGGTGGCGGTGGACTCGTTGCCGTGCATCTGCGACCAGAGGAGCACGCGGGTGGGGCCGGCCCCGTAGCGGACGGCGTGGATCGGCCGCCCTTCCGCGGACCGCCCCACCTCCTCGCGCCGCATCCCCGCCGCCCCGTCCACCAGCGGGCCCAGCGCGTCCCACAGCTCGCGGTGGGTGAAGCGTCGCGACGCGATCGCCTCCACGCGGTGCCGTCCGTGCAGCTCCCCCAGCTCGCGCGCGAGCGCCGCCGCGTCGGGGATCCCCGAGGCCGGAGCGCCCGGCGGGGCGGCGGGGGCGCAGCCGGCGAGCAGCAGGGCAAGGACGAGCGGGCGCGGCAATCGGGGCATGGCGGTCCGGGTCGAGAGGCCAGCGTTCGGCCGGTGGTTGGAAGCCGACCGCCGGGTGGTCGTTCCCGGCCGTTCGGCGGGACGTCCCCCGCCCGGCGTGATGCCCATCATGCGCGCCGGGGTCCGCGCGGGCAAGGGGCAAATCCGCCGCGGTACACGGGTTGCGCGGGGGAGCCGGGGCGGGCGCGGCATCCCGCGCGGAGACGACGACACCCGGGGAGGCCGGATGAAGCAGCTCAGGACGGAGGAGGAGGCGCAGGCCGCCTTCGCGGAGGAGGTGGCGCTGGTCTACAAGCACAGCACCCGCTGCCCCGTCAGCCTGATGGCGCACGCGGAGGTGGAGCGCTTCGCCGAGGCGCACCCGGAGGTCCCCGTGTACGTGGTGGACGTGGTCTTCGGCCGCCCCGTCTCCCGGTGGGTGGCCGATCGCACCGGGGTGGTGCACCACTCCCCGCAGGCCATCCTCCTGCGGCGTGGGGAGCCGGCGTGGGATGCCTCGCACATGGGGATCACCGCGGGGGCGCTGGAGCGCGGGCTCGGCGGGGGAGACGGGCCGCAGCGGTGACGCCGGCGATGGGCCGGGCGCGGGAGCGCCGGACGCTGGCGGCGCTCTGGCTCCTGGTGTTCGCGGTCACCAGCCAGTTCATGGTCCTGGCGCCCGTCCTCCCCCGGATCGCGGATCAGCTCGGCGTCCCCGTGGCGCGGCTGGGGACGCTGGTCACCGGCTACTCGGTGGCGGTGGCGGCGGTGGCGCTCCTGGCCGGACCCGTCTCCGACCGGGTGGGGCGGCGTCGGATGCTCCTCGCGGGCGCGGCGGCCATGGCGGTGGGGCTGGCGCTGCACGGGGCGGCGCGCGGCTACGGGGCGCTGCTGGCCGTGCGCGTGGTCACCGGGGCGGCGGGCGGCGTCCTCACCGGGGCCACCGCCGCGTACGTGGCGGACGCCTTCCCGCCGGAGCGGCGCGGCCTGGCCAACGGGTGGGTGGCCAGCGGGATGGCGGTGGGGCAGGTGGTGGGGATCCCGCTGGGGACGCTGCTCGCGGCCGGGTGGGGCTTCCGGCTCCCCTTCCTCGCCTTCGGCGGGGCGATGGCGCTGGCCGCGGCGATGGTGTGGCGCTGGGTGCCGCAGCCGGAGGTGCCGCGCGCCGCCGGACCGCTGGACCTCCGCGCCGCTGCGCGGGACTACGCCGCGCTCCTGCGCGTGCCGGCGGTCCCCGTGGCGGTCGCCGCCTTCTGCGCCACCTACCTGGGGATGGCGCTCTACACCCTCTACCTCCCCGCCTGGCTGGAGCGGAGCCGCGGCCTGGCGCCCGGGGAGGTGGCGGCGCTCTTCGCCGCGGGCGGCGTGGCGACGGCGCTCGCCGGTCCGCCCGCAGGCCGGCTCTGCGACCTGTGGGGACGGAAGCGGTTGACGGTGGCGGCGAGCCTGGGGCTGGCCGCCGCGACGCTCGCCACCCCCTGGGCAGCGCGAGGGCCGTGGTCGGCGTACGCGGTGTTCTTCCTGGCGAGCGCGCTCGTCGCCGCGCGGGGCGGGCCCTTCCAGACGCTGCTCACCGAGCTGGTGCCGGAGGATCGGCGCGGCTCGCTGATGAGCCTGTCCATGGCCGCGGGGCAGGCGGGGTGGGGGCTCGGCGCGGCGCTGGCGGGCTCCGCCTTCGGGCGCTGGGGGTACGCGAGCAACGCCCTGGCCGCGGCGGGCGCCGCCCTTGCGGTGACGCTGCTGGTGGGGCGGTGGGTACCGGAGACTGCCGCCCCCGGTCCGCTCAGGCCCCCGCCGGCACCTCCCCCGCGGCCCCCTCGTGGTGCCCCGGCACCCCCTCGCCCAGGTTCCGCCGCAGGAGCGCCGCCGGGTCCGGGTCGCGCCCCATGAACTCGCGGAACAGCTCCCCCGGGTCGGCGGCGTCGCCGCGCGACAGGATCGTCTCCACGAAGGCGCGCCCCGTCTCGCGGTTGAAGAGCCCCTCCCGCTGGAAGCGCGAGAAGGCGTCGGCGTCCAGCACCTCCGCCCACATGTAGCTGTAGTACGCCGCCGCGTAGCCGCCCGAGAAGATGTGCGTGAAGGCGGTGACGAAGTGGTTGCGGGCGAACTCCGGGCGCATGGCGAAGCGCGCCATCACCTCCTGCGCGTAGCGCACCGCGTCGCCGTCGCGCTCCGGGTCGTAGAGCGCGTGCAGCGACAGGTCCAGCGTCCCGTAGCTGAGCTGCCGCATCTGGAACGACGCACCCATGTGGTTGCGGGCCGCCAGCATCTTCCGGTGCAGCCCCTCCGGGATCGTCTCCCCCGTCTCCCAGTGGCGCGCGAACAGGTCCAGCGCCTCGCGCTCCCAGGTCCAGTTCTCCATGATCTGCGAGGGGAGCTCCACCCAGTCGCGCGACACCTGCGTCCCCCCGCGGCTGCGCACCTCCACCCGGGAGAGGACGTGGTGCAGCAGGTGCCCGAACTCGTGGAAGACGGTCTGCACCTCGCGGTGGGTGAGGAGGGCGGGGCGCTCTCCTTCCGGCGGGGAGACGTTCCCGGTGAGCGCCGCCAGGTGCGGGATCCACCCGCCGTCCTCCGCGGGGCCGCCGGTGACCAGCCCGCTCATCCACGCCCCCGAGCGCTTGGTCTCCCGCGGGAACCAGTCGGCGTAGAAGCCGCCCAGCAGCCTGCCCGCCTCGTCGCGCACGTCGTAGAAGCGCACCTCCGGGTGCCAGACCTCCTCCACCTCGCGCCGCTCCACCCGCACCCCGAACAGCCGCCGCGCCACCTCGAACATCCCGCTCAGCACCCCCTCCAGCGGGAAGAAGGGGCGCAGCTCCTCCTCGTCCAGGTCGTAGCGGGCGCGGCGCAGCCGCTCCGCCGCGAAGGCCGTGTCCCACGGCTGCAGCTCGTCGATCCCCAGCTCCTCCCTCGCGAACTCCGCCAGCGCGGCGACCTCGCCCTCCCAGTAGGGGCGGGTGCGCTCCGTCAGGTCCTCCTCGAAGGCGACGGCGCGCGCGCCCGTCCGGGCCATGCTCTCCTCCAGGCGGAAGTCGGCGTAGTCGCGGTACCCCATGAGCGCGGCCAGCTCGCGGCGCAGCTCCAGGAGCCGGGCCACCCGGGGGCGGTTGTCGTGCGGCTCCGCGCAGGCGCGGTTCTGGAACGCCTCGTACATGCGCCGGCGCAGGTCGCGGCGCTCGGAGTACTCCATGAACGGCTGGTACGACGGCACGTGCAGGGTGAAGCGCCACCCCTCCAGGCCCCGCGCGGCGGCGGCGGCCCGCGCCTGGGCGACGGCCGAGGGCGGGAGCCCCCGCAGGTCGTCCGGGTCGGTGAGCACCAGCTCGAACGCGTTGGTGGAGTCCAGCACGTGGTTGGAGAACTCCGTCTGCAGGCGCGACATCTCCACCTTGATCTCCTCCACGCGCGCCTTGGCTTCCGGGGGGAGGTCGGCGCCGGCGCGGACGAACTCGCGCACCGACTTCTCCAGGTGGCGCCGCCGCACCCCGGTGAGCGCCCTCGCCTCGGGGGTCTCCGCCAGCGCCCGCACGGCGCGCCAGAGGCCGTCGTTGAGCGGGAGGCGCGCGTAGAAGGCGGAGATCTCCGGCAGGACCGTCTCGTACGCCTCCCGCAGCTCGGGGGTGTTCATCACCGCCACCAGGTGGATCACGGGGTGGGTCACCCGATCCAGCCGCTCCTCCATCTCGTCCAGCCGGCGCAGGGTGTTGTCCCAGGTGCGCGGCCCCTGCTCGGCGACGATGGCTTCCACTTCGCGCTCGGCGGCGGCGAGGGCCTCGCGGACCGCGGGCACGACGTGTTCCGGCCGGATCCGGTGGAAGGGGACGAGGAAGTCCTGCTCGAGGAGTGGGTTCATCGGGGTGTGCGCCTCTCGGGAAGGAGCTGTGCTCGGTTCGGAACTCCGCCTTTACTCGCCGCGCCGCCAGGGCCCGGCGGCGGACGTCCCGGCTCAGCCGTCAGGAACCGTGCCCGGGCGGTACGATCCCTGCTTGCCCCGCGGGTGGAGCGAACACCACCCACGGCCCGCACGGCGGAGACGCGCGTTGATCATCGACTGCCACACCCACCTGAACCGCTACGACGACGTGGCGCCCGCCAGCCTGCGCGACCGCTACGAGGCGCTGCGCTCCGACATGGACCGCCACGGGGTGGACTACGCCCTGGTGCTCACCTCGTACATGGCCAACGAGCAGCGCCCGTCCGTCAGCGAGGTGCTGGAGGTGGTGGGCGACGATCCCCGGGTGGGGGTGGTGGCCGGGGTGAGCTACCTGGACTACCGTGCCCACGACCTGGCGGACCTGCGGGTGCTGCTGCGCACCGGGCGCATCAAGGGGCTCAAGCTGTACCCCGGCTACGAGCCCTTCTACGTGCACGACGCCAGGATGCGGGTGGTGTACGAGCTGGCCGGGGAGTTCGGGGTGCCGGTGATGATCCACACCGGCGACACCTTCGACCCCAAGGGGAAGGTGAAGTACGCCCACCCCCTGGAGGTGGACGAGGTGGCGGTGGACTTCCGCGAGGTCACCTTCGTCATCTGCCACCTGGGGAACCCCTGGGTGACGGACGCCATGGAGGTCATCTACAAGAACGAGAACGTGGTGGGCGACATCTCCGGCTTCACGCTGGGGCACTTCGAGGAGCGCTTCGAGCGCTACATGCTCCAGCAGGTCAACGAGGTGCTGGCCTTCGCGGGCGACCCGCGGAAGCTCCTCTACGGCACCGACTGGCCCATCTGCGACATGGGGAGCTACATCCGCTTCGTGCGGCAGCTGGAGCTCTCGGAGGAGGACACCTCGCTGATCCTGTGGCGGAACTCGGCGCGCATCTTCGGGATCGATCTGCCCGGCGCGGAGGGGGACGGGGCGGATGAAGCTTCCGGCTGACCTGCGCGCGGTCGAGGTGGCCGACGAGCGCGCCCCCCTCGCCCGCGAGACCATCCTGCTGCTCCAGGAGGCCATCGGCGACGTCCAGCCCACGACCGACCTGCTCTCGGAGCTGGAGGAGTCGCGGCGCGGGCTCCCCGCCGGGGGGCGCTACCACCTGCTCGCGCTGGTGGACCCCGCCGGCGCGCCGCTGGCCGCCGCCGCGGGGATCTACCTGGAGGGGGTGAACGCGGGGTTCGTCACCTACCTGGCCGTCCGCCCCGACCAGCGGCGGCGGCGGCTGGGCCGCAAGCTCCGCGAGTTCCTGATCGAGGCGTTCCGGGGCGAGGCGCGGCGGGTCCGCGGCGAGGAGCTGGCCTGGACGGTGGGCGAGGTGCGGCGCACCAGCCCCTGGCTCCGCACGCTGGTCCGCAGCGGCCAGGCCATCCCCTTCCACCTCGGCTACTTCCACCCCTGGATGCCGCTCCGCTCCGAGGGGCGCTACGTGCTCTACCGGCAGCCGGCGGGCGACACGCGGCTCGAGCTCCCCGCCGAGGAGGTGCTGCGCCTGCTGTACGGGATCTGGCAGCGCGCCTACCGGGTCCGGTACCCCACCCAGAGCGAGACCTTCTGCCACATGCTCCGGCAGCTGGAGGAGCGCGGCGTCATCGGGGCGGACCCGGAGTTCGCGCCGCTCATGCGGGGCGAGGCGGGGGCGGCGTAGCGAGGTTGACGGCCGCGCGCCTCCCTGCTAACCTGGGACCCGGAACCCTCACCGAGCCGACGGATGGGCATCTGCAACTCCAGGACGGCCTTCACGATGGTACGCCTCCGCGACCCGCGTCGCGGAGCTGCCTGCCGCGGGGCCGTGCCCATCCACCGGACGTCGTAGAGCCTTCCTTCCGCTGGCAACGACGGGCCGTGGGCGCTTCCCGTGAGCGCCCATGGCCTTTTTCGTGTTTGTCGCGGAGGGGAGCGAGCACCATCGCCGCCTCGCCATTGCCGCGGTGCTGGACCTCCTCCGGCCCGCGCCGTGGACGCCAGCCGCAGGCTGCTGGCCTTCGCCCGGCGGCACCACGGCTCGCACGGCCGCTTCCTGCTGGGCGACGCCACCCGGCTGGGCGAGCTCCCCGAGCTGCGGGACGCGTCCTTCGACGCGGCGGTCTTCCTGCTGAGCATCCAGAACATCGACCCGCTGGAAGACGCCCTCGCGTCCGCGGCGGGGCTGCTGCGGCCGGGCGGGCGCATGGTGCTGCTGATGACGCACCCATGCTTCCGCGTTCCCCGGCAGAGCGGCTGGGGGTGGGACGCCGGCCGCCGCCTGCGGTTCCGGAGGGTCGACCGCTACCTGACTCCCCTGGCGGTCCCGGCGAAGGCGTACGGCGGCGAGCGGCGGGGCGCCACGCGCAGCTACCACGGCCCGCTCGGCGCCTACGTGAACGGCCTCGCCTCCTGCGGCCTCCTCGCCGACGCGGTGCGGGAGATCCCCACCCACCGCGAGGCTCCGCCCGGCCCGCGCTCCCGCGCGGAGCGGCTCGCCGGGCGCGAGATCCCGCTATTCCTCGGGCTGCGCGCGACCAGGCGTCAGGCGGGGCGGGATCGTGGGTCCGGGGCGTGCGCCCCGGGCCCTATCCGCCCGCCGCCGTGATGGTCCGCAGCGAGATCGTCGTCCCCTGCATGCAGAAGGACGTCTCGGCCACGGTGCCGGCCACGGTCACCCGGTCGCCCGGCCCGTAGCCGCCCGTGTCCCCCGCCAGCGTGTAGAGCTGCCCGTCGTCGCCGCGGAGGGCGGGGCACTCCACCCCCTCGTCGGTGAGGCGCCCGGTGATGCGCACCTCGCCGGCGCGCGCGGTGTCGCCCGTGCTCGTGTCGACCATGGTCGTCGGGGGAAGTGTGTCGGACGGGGGAGCCTCGACGCGGGAGCGCTGCGTCTCGCCGGACGAACACGCGGCTGCAAGGGCGAGCGCGAGCGCCGCCAGGAGCGGACCGGTCGGGGAGCGGGGTCGGGGTCGGGCGCGCATGGGACCTCCGGGTCGGGGGGCGGCGTCCCCTGATGCGGCAACCCGCGTGCCCCGGCCGCATTCTGCAAGACCCCCGCGGCAGCGCCCGGGCCGCGGGGGAGCGACGTAAGCGGCTGCCGGCTCACGAGTTGGGCCCTCGTCTCGGGTCCGGGGCCCCGTCCGGCCCGGTCCTTCCATCGTGCGTTCTCCCCCCGGGCCGCCGCGCACGCGGCTCCACGCCCGACTCCCGCGCTCCCGCTACACCCGAGCCATCGGTATGTCCGGCATCCTCCCGCTCCCCAGGCCGTCCCCGCCCCCCGCACCGGGGACGGCGGAGCTCTACCGGCTGCTGGTCGAGAACGTCACCGACTACGCCATCGTCATGCTCGACCCGGAAGGGCGGGTGGCGAGCTGGAACGAGGGCGCCGAGCGGACCTTCGGCTACCGCGAGGCCGAGGTCCTGGGCCGGCACGCGTCCATCTTCTACCCGCCCGAGGAGACGGAGGCGCGCCGCCCGCAGGCCGAGCTCGCCGCCGCGCTCCGCGAGGGGCGGCACGAGTCGGTCGCCTGGCGGGTGCGCAGCGACGGCAGCCGGCTCTGGGGCTCGGTGGTGCTCACCGCGGTCATCGACGATTGGGGGCGGCTGGTGGGGATCGGGCAGATCACCCGCGACCTCACCGAGCGCAAGCAGGTGGCGCAGCAGTACGAGGAGAGCCGGCAGCGCCTCCGCTCCCTCTTCCAGTACAACCCCGCCGCCGTCTGCTCCTTCGACCTCACCGGCCGGCTGGCGAGCGCCAACCCCGCCGCCGAGGCCATGTGCGGCCGGTCGGAGGGGGCGCTGCTCCGCTCGTCCATCCTGGCGCTGGTCGCGCCGGAGGACGCCGCGACCGCGGTGGATTGCTTCCGCCGCGCCGCCGCGGGCGAGCCGCAGCACGTCGAGCTGGGGATCCGCCACCGCGACGGGGGGCGCGTGGAGGCCAGCGCGACCGTGTTCCCCATCGTGGTGGAGGGGGAGATCCTGGGCGTGTACGCCATCGCGCAGGACATCACCGGCCGCAAGCGCGCCGAGGCCGAGCGGGAGGTGCTGCTGCGCGCCGAGCGCGCCGCCCGCGCCGAGGCGGAGGCCGCCAGCCGG
This sequence comes from Longimicrobiaceae bacterium, assembly GCA_036259415.1. Classification (GTDB taxonomy): domain Bacteria; phylum Gemmatimonadota; class Gemmatimonadetes; order Longimicrobiales; family Longimicrobiaceae; genus JAFAYN01. Next base: position 5,935 of record DATABU010000669.1, on the reverse strand, counting down.
GCCAAGTCCGACTTCCTGGCGGTGGTGTCGCACGAGCTGCGCACCCCGCTGAACGTGATCACCGGCTACACCGACCTCCTCTGCGACGGCGAGGCCGGCGACCTCGCCCCGGCCCAGCAGCGCCCCCTGGGACGCATCCGCGACACGGCGCGGCAGCTGGCCGGGACGGTGGACCAGGTGCTCGCCTTCGCGCGCATGGAGGCCGGGCGCGACGAGGCGCTCGCCGCGCCCCTGGACCTTTCCGAGCTGCTGCGAGAGGAGGGCGCCGCCGCGGGGACGGCCGCCCGCGAGCGGGGACTCGAATTCGTGCTCGACCTCCCCCGGGGCCCCTGGACGTGCCGGACGGACGGGGCCAAGGCGCGCCAGCTGGTCGGCAGCCTCCTCTCCAACGCCGTGAAGTTCACCGAGCGGGGGACGGTGCGGCTCTCCGCCGCGCGGGAGCCGGACGGGTCCGTGGCGATCGCCGTGAGCGACACCGGCGTGGGGATCCGCCCCGAGCACCTGGAGCGCGTCTGGGAGCCCTTCTGGCAGGCCGAGGAGCCGCTCACCCGCCGCGCCGACGGCGTGGGGCTGGGGCTGGGGGTGGCCCGCCGGCTGGCGGCGCTGCTGGGGTGGGAGGTGCGGGTGGAGAGCGTGCACGGCGAGGGGAGCACCTTCACCGTCCTGCTTCCGCCCGAGGCGGGAGGGCCTGCGTGAACCGGCTCCCCGGCCTGCTCGGGATGAGCGCCGGCGGCTGGATCGGCTGGTGGGCGGGCGCGCACGTGGGGCTGATGACCGCGCTGGTGCTGGGGATGGCCGGCACCGGCGCCGGGCTGTACTGGGGACGGCGGCTCGCCGGGGGCTGAGCCCGTCCCGGCGGCACGGGAAAACGAGAGCGCGCCCCGGCAGCCCGGGGCGCGCTCTCGCTTCCGTCCGCGGGACGGGCTACCGGCGCGGCATCACCGCCGTGCCGCCGGCCAGGTAGCGGCGCACCTGCGGGCCCACCAGCGGCACCTCCCACTCGTCGCCCTGGTAGGCGCGGTACATCAGGTACAGCCAGAGGCAGAAGCCGCCGAGGCCCACCACCATCGTCAGGGCCAGGCCGACCAGCCACCCCAGGATGGGGATGACGGCGAGGACCGAGCCCAGCACCATCAGCACCACGTTCACCGCGAAGAACGCGATGCCCACGCCGATGGACTGCGCCGCGTGGAAGCGAACGAAGCGGTCCTCCTTCTCCAGGACGAAGAAGAGGATCCCGGTGATGGGCATGAGCAGGTAGGAGAGCGCCCCGGCGACGTTGGGGGCGAGGCCGGTCGTTCCCTGCGGGGCGGTGGGCGCTTCGGGCATGGTGGACCTCCGGATGGGGGGGCGCTCCGTCGTCGGGACGCGGGGGTGGGAACCGGGTGCACGGCGCGGATCCACCGGGACAATACCGTCGCCCAACGCCGCTGCTGTCAAGCTTTTTCGCGCCGCCGCCGAACGGAACGCTTGACGCCGGACCGGCGGCGCCGCATCTGTTACGGCTCGGGCGCGCTCGCGTCCTCCCGCCCACCCCCCCTACAGGAGTCCATCATGCTCTCCCATCTGTCACGCTCCCGCTCCTCCTCGCTCCTCCCCGTCGGGATGCTGGCGCTCGCGCTGGCGGCTTGCGGCGGCGGCGGCGGCGGCGACGCCGAGGAGGCGCGGCCCGAGGACGTGGACATGGACACCCCCGTCGCCGTCACCGACGAGGAGATGGAGGCGTTCCGGGCCCCCGCGGACAGCGTGCTCACCCCCGCGCAGGTGGAGGCGTACCTGAAGACCAGCCTCCTCCAGTTCGACCTGGTCCGCAAGGAGAGCGTGGGGATCCACGCCAAGCTCAAGGAGATGGAGGAGCGCGGGAAGGACGGGGGGACGCTGGGCGGGCTCCGCAACATGGTGGCCGCGGGGCAGACCATGTACCAGGTGAGCGACCTCATCGGCGGGAGCTACATCCGCTCGGCGCGCTCGCTGGGCCACAACCCCGCCGAGATGGAGTGGGTGCGGGAGCGCATGGCCGAGGTGGCGGGATACGTGGCGATGAAGCCCATGTACGAGTCCGCCCTGCAGGGCGCCGGCCAGATGCGCACCCAGGCCGAGGAGCTGCGCGCGCAGCTCGCGGGCGGCGCCAGCCCCGGCTTCAGCGAGGCCGACATCCAGCAGATGCTCGTCTCCGCCGACGAGGCGGAGGCCCAGGCCCGCGAGCAGATGCAGGCCACGGGCGCCGTTGCGGCCAACCTGGAGGTGCTGCACCGCGCCCGCCCCGCGGTGACCGACGCCATGTGGGGGACCGTCGGCTTCGCGGGGGGCGCCATGGGGCTCGTGTCCCTCAGCGGCCTCTCCGACCCCAACGACACCGAGGCGCAGAAGAAGCTGGACGAGTTCCGCCGGGTGTACCAGGACGCCCTGAACAACCGCGTCTCGCAGGGGATGGAGAACGCGCCGGCGCAGCCGCAGCAGTAGTCCGCCCTTCCGGAGCGAAGACGCGGCGCCCCCACGGGGTGCTCCCGGTTGGGGCGCCGTCTCGTGGGCCCCTCACCCGGCTCGCCTCGGTGCCTGGTCCGGCTTCGGAGCGTTGCGGTCGGGAGCGGGGCGGGTCTCCGGAAAGAGTTAATGCCCCTCGCCTCCACCACTCCCCCAACTCTTTCCTCCGACCCGCCCCACTCCCTCCCTGCGACCCTCCTGCCGGCCGCAGTTCTCCCCCTTGCGGGGAGGGGGGGCCGGGGGGTGAGGGGGTCTGCCCCGACTGGGCGCCCGACCCGAGCGCCAGCGAGGGGCACGCCCAACCCCGAAGCAGTGAAACCGGATCCCTCCTACACCGCCGTCAGCTCCCACGGGCGCGCGCCCTTCCGCGTCCGCTCCATCGCATCCCGCATCAGCAGCGCATGGTAGTTGACCTCGGGCTCGCCCGGGGCCGGCCGACGCTGCAGGTAGCGGCCGTCCGCCTGCAGCTCCCAGGAGAGCCGGTTGTCCAGGAGCGCGTACTCCAGGATGCGGACGATGCGCGCCTGCAGCTGCGGGTCCGTCACGGGGACGAGCGCCTCCACCCGCTCCGCCAGGTTGCGGTGACGCCAGTCCGCGCTCCCGATGAGGATCTCCGGGTCGCCCCCGTTGTGGAAGTGGTAGATGCGGTCGTGCTCCAGGAAGCGCCCCACGATGCTGACCACGCGGACGTTGTCGCTGTAGCCGGGGAGCCCGGGGCGGAGGCGGCAGTGCCCGCGGACCACCAGGTCGATCTTCACCCCCTCGCGCGAGGCGCGGTACAGCTCCTGGATGATCTCCACGTCGTCCAGCGCGTTCAGCTTGGCGATGATCCGCCCGTCGCCGTGCTCGCGCTGGCGCTCCACCTCGCGGGCGATGCGCTCGTTGAAGACGCGCCGCATGTCGCGCGGGGCCACCACCAGCCGCCCGTACTGCTGGTCCGGGGCGTAGCCGGTGAGGAAATGGAAGAGGTTCACCAGGTCGAAGCCGATCTCCGGGTCGCAGGTGAGCAGCCCCAGGTCGCTGTAGAGCCGGGTGGTGCGTGCGTGGTAGTTCCCCGTCCCCACGTGGCAGTAGGTTCGGGGGCGCCCCTCCTCGTAGCGCACCACCAGCGTGACCTTGGTGTGCGTCTTCAGCCCCACCAGGCCGTAGGCCACGTGCACGCCGGCGTCCTCGAGCACCTCCGCCCACTGCATGTTGTTGGCTTCGTCGAAGCGGGCGGTGACCTCCACCAGCGCGGCCACCTGCTTCCCCCGCTCGGCGGCGCGCATCAGCGCCCGCACCACGGGCGACTGGTCGCCGGTGCGGTAGAGCGTCTGCTTGATGGCCAGCACGTCGGGGTCGTCCGCGGCCTCGTCCAGCAGCCGCTGCACCGTCGCCGAGAACGAGTCGTACGGGTGGTGCACCAGCACGTCGCCGCGGCGGACGATGGCGAAGACGTTTGGCTCCTCCTCCGTCTCCCCCTCGTAGAGGAACGGCTCCGGGACCACCGGCTCCCACGGGGGGAAGCGGAGCGCCGGGAGGTCGAGGTCGGCGAGCGCGGCGCAGTCGGCGGGGGCCAGCAGCCCGTCCGACTCGTACACGTCCTCCGGCGCCAGCTCCAGCTCCCGCACCACGAGCTGCCGCACCTGCTCGGGCATGGCGCGGTCCACCTCCAGGCGCACAACCGGGGCGAAGCGGCGCTCGCGCAGCTCCTCGGCGATCTCGGCGAGGAGGTCCTCCGCCTCGTCGTCGTCGCGGTTCACGTCGGCGCTGCGGGTGACGCGGAAGGGATGGACGCTGCTGACCTCCATCCCCGGGAAGAGCGCCGCGACGTTGTGCTGGACCACCTGCTCCACCGGCACGAAGTGGAACGGGTGGTCGGGCTCCGGCACGGGGAGCCAGCGCCCCTGCGCGGTGGGGATCTTGATCCGCGCGAAGTGGAGCGAGTCGCGCGCCGCGTGCCGGAGCTGCACGGCCAGCGACAGGCTCAGGTTGGAGATGAAGGGGAAGGGGTGCCCGGGGTCGACCGCGAGCGGGGTGAGCACCGGGTACAGCTGCTCGCGGAAGTGGCGGTTGAGCAGGTGGTGCTGCCGGGGGCTCAGCGCGGCGTAGTCGGAGACCACCACCCCCTGCTGGTGGAGCTCCGGCCGGAGGTCGCGCTCCCAGGACTCCTCGAGCGCGGCGTGCATGCGCCCGGCCGCGTCGCGGATCAGGTGGAGCTGCTCGCCCGGGGTGCGGCCGTCAGGGGAGCGCGCCGTCACCCCGGCGGCCTGCTGCCGCTTCAGCCCGCCGACCCGCTTCTGGAAGAACTCGTCCAGGTTGGACGCGGTGATCGCCAGGAAGCGGACCCGCTCCAGGAGCGGGACCCGCGCGTCGCGCGCCTGCTGCAGCACCCGCCAGTTGAAGTCCACGAGCCCAAGCTCGCGGTTGAAGTACAGGGCCGGGTGGTCCAGCGGCGCCCCCTCGGGCACCTCCTGGGGGACCACCGCCCGGGGGACGGTCCACTCCGGCGCGTCCTCTTCCGGGTGCGCCTCCTTCGCCTTGGTCGCCATCGCGGATCTCCGTGGGTCGCGCGGCGCCGCCCGGGCGCCGCTCCTCCCTCCGAAGATGAGCCGCGCCGCGGCGGGGCGCCAGTTCGCCGGGCGATCCGTTACGAAGAGCGGGGCGACGGCCGCGAGCGGGAACGGACCCGGTGCGAACCTTCACCCGAAGGGGGAGTTCTCCGGATCGTCAGGAGTGTAGCTTTATAGACTGATATTATCCGTATAATATATTCGTTTCGTGGCACGATGTCTGCGGGCGGAAAATGCCTCGCGTCAGTCAGGTACACCCCAACCAAGGAGGGTCTCATGGCGGACACCAGCAGGACCGGGATGGGAGTGAGGCACGACGACGAGCTCTCCAGCGAAGAGCTGGAGCAGGCCGCCGGTGGACTGGACGTCGACGCCTACTGCCCGACCACCAACTCGGGGTGCAACATGGTCGCCGGGTGCGGTGGTGGCACCAAGGCGAGCCTGTCCCCGTCGGTCCAGTAGGTAGCGGCAATCCGTTGGTCGTGGTCGTCCGCTGCAGGCGGCGGACGGCCACGAGCGAGAACGAAGCGTCAGTCAGGTACACCCCAACCAGGGAGGGTCCCATGGCGGACAGCAGCAGGACCGGGATGGGAGTGAGGCACGACGACGAGCTCTCCAGCGAAGAGTTGGAGCAGGCCGCCGGTGGGCTGGACGTGGACGCCTACTGCCCCGTCACCAACTCGGGGTGCAACATGGTCGCGGGGTGCGGTGGTGGCACCAAGCCGGGCACCTCGGTGGGTACTGTCCAGTAGGTAGCGGCATCGGTTCGTCGTGGTCGTCCGCTGCCTACTGGACAGTACCCACCGAGGTGCCCGGCTTGGTGCCACCACCGCACCCGGCGACCATGTTGCACCCCGAGTTGGTGACGGGGCAGTAGGCGTCCACGACCAGCCCACCGG